>JACAEG010000051.1 GCA_013388965.1 Pseudorhodoplanes sp.
GAGATGGTGTTGTCCTCGTCGTTGCCTGTCCCGTTGATATTGCCCGAACCGGTCAGGGTCAGGGTTTCGACATTGGCTCCCAGCGTGAAGGTCGCGGCGCTCGACTTCACGACATCCTTGCCCCCGGACACGCCGGAGATCGTTTCGGAAACGACGTCATTGACGTCGTCGACCGTATAGGTGTCGTTTCCTTCGCCGCCATCCATCGTGTCGGCGCCGGCGCCTCCGTCGAGCTTGTCGTTGCCGATGCCGCCATTCAGGACGTCGTTGCCATCCTCGCCGAACAGCTGGTCGACGCCGTCGTCTCCGTCCAGCTGATCGCTGTCGTCGCCGCCGTATAGCTGATCGTTGTCGCCGCCGCCGGCGATAGTGTCCTCCCCATCCTCACCGCGGAGCTTGTCGACTCCCAGGCCGCCGAGGATCGAGTCGTCGCCGCCATTGCCGTTAAGATTGTCGTTGCCTTCGCCGCCGTCGATCGTGTCGTTGCCGCCGCCGCCGGTGATGGCGTCCTTGCCTCCGAGACCGAACAGCTCGTTGGCGCCAGAGTTGCCCTTGATCGTATTGTCGCCGCTGTTGCCGGTGCCGTCGAGGTCGGCGCCGCTCAGCAGCGTGAGTTTTTCGAGTCCCTCCGCCAGCGTGTAGGTTGCGAAGCTGTTGACCAGATCGATGCCGGACGAGTCCGTGACGACGTCGTTCGTGCTGTCGACCGTGAAGGTGTCGTTTCCGTCACCGCCGTCCAGCGTATCATCGCCGCCGAGACCGTTCAGCGAATCGTTTCCGTCGCCGCCGGTCAGCTTGTTGGCATTGGCGTCGCCGGTGATCTGGTCCGTGGACGATGAGCCGATGACATTCTCGATGCCGACGATCCTGTCACCCGCCGCATGCCCCCCGGTCGGCCGCACGAAGCCGCCGATCAGCGTGCTCAGATCGATTGTGATCTGGTTTGTCGAAGCGCTGTAATCGACAGTGTCGTTGCCGCCCCCGCCGCTGATCGTGTCGGCGCCGGCAAGTCCTGCGAAGACATTGTCTTCGTCATCGCCGACGAGATTGTCGGCACTGGAAGACCCGATCAGGTTCTCGATATCGACGAGTTGATCGCCATCCGCATCGCCGCCGATGCCGACGCCGCTTGCGAGGCTGACCGAGACGCTTGCCGCCGATGCCGAATAGTCGGCGGTGTCGGTGCCGTCGCCGCCATTGAGCGTGTCCGCCCCGGCGAGGCCGGCCAGCACGTTATTGCCGCTGTTGCCGATGATGACATTGGCGTCGCCATTGCCCGTTCCGTTGATATTCGCAGTCCCGAGCAGCGTCAGGTTCTCGAAATTGGCCCCGAGCGTATGGGTGACGCTCGAATAGACCGTATCGGTGCCTCCCGCGACGCCTTCGACCAGCGTCTCGCCGCCATCGATGAAATAGGCGTCATTGCCGCCTGCGCCGGCGAGCGTGTCGTTGCCGGCCCCGCCGATCAGCAGGTCCTCGCCCGCCGAGCCGATGAAGTCGTCCGCGACCGGAGTTCCGACCAGAACCGAGTCGAAGGCCTGGCCGTTGACCGCATAAAAGGGATGGCTCGGACCGACATTGATCGCGATGTCGTTGCCGAGCGTGACGTTGGTCAGATCGACATTGTTCGGTGCCAGTGCCCCGGCGGCCGTCTCGTCGAAGAAGCCCTGCACGCCGTCGACGACGCCCGGCGGGAGCGCCGATGTGCTGACGCCGCCGGTGGTGTCGATATAGAGCCCGTAGCCCCAGCCGGCGTGGCCGTCGATGGTCGTGCCGCCGGCATCGAAGAGCAGGCCATCCAGGTTGGTGTAGCCCTGGATATAGACGATCACCTTGGCATAGCTGCCGGTGACCTCGACATTGTCGAACACCACGTTGCCGATCGGATCGACCACGTCATAGGTCGACGGGTTGCGCCCGTTGATCTGGATCGCGCTGTCGGCATTGGCATTGGTCGGTATCGCGTTCGCGCCGCCCTCGACGGTGACATTCTGGATCAGTGCGTCGCCGGTGAAGCCGAACAGCACGATGTCGCCGTCGCCGTTGGACGAGCCGTCGCCGTTGCGCACGAAGCTCGAGTCGAGGATCTGCACGTCGCCGAGCCCGAAGGCGCCCGAACCCGTGCCGATGCCGTGGATCTTGTTCTGCTCGAAATGCGAGTTCTGCACCACCAGATGATCAAGCTCGATGTTCGAGGCGCCCCGCACACCGACGCTGTTGCCGGTGAAGGTGAAGCCCGAAATCGTCACGGTCGCGCTGCCGGCCGATGTCGCATCGATGTCGCCGGACAGGTCGAAGCCGGCGGAGCCCGGGCCGGACGTGATGATCGTGTTTCCGATGCCGGAACCGACGATCGTCAGTTCCTTGGTGATGGTCGCGCCGGCGAAGGTGCCGGCCCCGACCATGATGGTGTCGCCGGCATCCGCCGCGTCGACCGCCTCCTGGATGGTGGCGAAGCCGCCGCTGCCGACCAGCAGGATCTTGCCCGCCTCGGCGCCGTCGACGATCTCCATGTCGTTGAGCGTGTCGGTGCCTTCGGCGCCGCCCGTCGTCACCGTCCAGTTGCCGCCGCTCTCTGCGAGCATGGACGTGGTGATGGCCTGCGCATACTGGGCGGTATCGGTTCCAAGTCCCCCGGCCAGGCCATCGGTGCCGGCATCGCCCGAGATCAGATCGTCGCCCGGCGTTCCGCCAAGCGTCTCGTTGGCGGCGCCGCCGTCGATGACGTTGCCGGCATAGGTTGCGGGGAAGCCCTTGTTGTTGACGAAGAAGCCGTTGCTCTCGCTGCCGTTCACGTCGTGATCGATCGTGTTGTTCTCGATCGACGTGTTGGGGCCGCGGGCGCGGAGGGCGACGCCGGTATAATTGGTAAAGCCGGTGAAGCTGTTGCCGCTGATGACCGACGTGTCGGCATCGATTGTCACGAGCGTATTGCCCTGCTCGCCGCCGCCATTCACGCCGCCGGCCGTGCCGACAACCTCGTTGTTCGTGAAGAACACGTTCTTGGTCGGGTAGTTCGCCGGGCCCGCGCCGCCGCCGCCGTTGCCAATGACCACGAGCTGGCGCGGCACGTTGTTGCCGGGATCAAACTGCGTCGAGAAGCCGGTCCCTCCCGGCTCGGAGCCTTCGAAGGTCTGGCCATCGAAAATGTTGCCGTCGATGCGCAGGTCCGTGACGGCCGCGGCGAACTCGGTCGAGAGGCCGGCGTCGCCGTTGGCGGTGACGCGGTTGCCCTCGATGTCGATCTCGTCATGGTTGCCCTGGAGATAGATCGCGGCCTTCTCGATCGCGCCGTTGCCGTTGATGCCGACCACGGTGAAGCCCATCCCGGCATCGCCGATCCGCACATTGTTGACGCCCGGCAGGATGGTGATGGCGCCGAGCTCGCCTCCGGCGCCGACGCCGGTGATCGTGGTGGCATCCCGGCCCTCGAGGGAGAGCAGGGTCAGCGACTTGTCGATGACGATGTTCTCGTTGTAGTTGCCGGCGGCGACGAGAATCGTGTCGCCCGGATTGGCCGCGTCGATGGCGGCCTGGATGGTCGTGTAGGAGCCGTTCTCGTCCACCAGCAGGAAGCGGCCGCTCGTGGTCTCCACGGCCTCCATGCCGGTCAGGGCATCGGTGCCCTCGCTGATGCCGGTTGCGTCCACCGTCCAGGTATTGGTGCCCTCGTTGTAGCTGAAGTCGGAGGCGTCCAGCGCGCCGCCATAGACCGCGGTGTCGGTGCCCTCGGCGCCGCTCAGGTCGTCGTTGCCGGCGCCGCCGGTCAAGCTGTCGTCGCCGAGCCCGCCATTCAGCGTGTCGTCCTCGCCGAGACCGGACAGGGCGTTGTCGCCGCTGTTGCCGGTGATGAGGTTGGCCAGTTCGTTGCCGGTGCCGCTCGGGCCGGCGGCATCGAACGACGAGTAGGAGATGTCGTCGATCAGGAAGCCCTGGTTCTGGCCGCTGGCCCCGTCCTGCGGCGCCCCCGCCGCGTTGTTGCGGAAGAACACCGTGGCACCCTGGTTGTTCTGCTGGGCCGTCGCGTGATCCTGGCCGAGATGGAATTCGCGATAATTCTCGAAGGTGGTCGTCTCGCCGACCTTCTCGCCGTCGACATAGATCGAGATCACGTCATTGTTGGAGCCGTCGACGAAGTTCAGAACGAGCGTGACTTCGTGCTCGACGGTGTTGTCGAGACCCTCGACGATCGTCCGGTTGCCGGTGAAGGCAGTAAACGTATTGTCGACCGCGCCGGTCTCCCAGTTTCCGTCCGTCCTGGGTTCGGCGGTTGCGATCCGAAGTCCGGCGGCGGTGTTCTCGATCGCCATGAAGTTGATCCGGTCGGTCCGCGACTGGTTGCCGAAATCGAGCTCAAGGCGCGAATTGTCGCCCGGCTGGACCGCCTTCAGCGTGAAGGTCATCCGCATGGAATCGGCGCCGGCCGTGGTGGTCGATTCACCGGCCGTCACGCCCAGAATCGGGGCATACGGGCCGCCGAAGGCGCCCGTGGACGGGTCGCTCGACATGCGGAAGGCCTGGTCGCCGCCATCGGCGACGACTTCCTGGTCCGACGTGCCGGCATAGGACCAGCCGTTCTCGCCATTCGCGACCGGGCCGAGATCGAAATCCTCGAAATCCTCCACGTTCGTGGCGAGGTCGAGCAGCGTGAGATTCTCGACGCCCGTGCCGAGCGTGAAGCTCTGGGTGGTCTGCACCTCGTCGACGCCGGTGCCGCCATTGACGACGATGTCGCCCGTGGTGGTCGAGGCGATATGGGTGACGTCGCCGCCGTCCTGCATGTTGACCGTCATGGTCGACTGGGAGACGTTGTTCACATCCGCGACCAGTTCGCCCTCGATCGACACATTCGTGATCGTCACGGCGGGGCCGGTGACGTTCTTGCCGGGCTCGCCGGCGAGGATGCCCACGGAGGTGCCGTTGATGGTGCCGTTCTGAATGATGACGCTGCCGGAGAAGCTGGCCGCCTCGGGCGCATGGTAGCCCGGCGCGTCGTCGCGCGCCTTGATCGCGAATGCACCGCCGAAACCATGCGGTGCCGCCGCGCCGTCCTTGTTGGACGAGCCGACATCCGTGAAAGTGAAGTTCTGGATGGTGATGTTCGAGTAGGGCGCGTCGTCCTCGTCGGTATCCGTCGCGTCCTCGCCGAAATCCCATTTCAGGTTGATGTCGATGCCGTTGCCGAAGCCGCCCCAGTTGGCCGGCACGCCCGGATTGAAGGCCGGCCCGCGCCCGAACTCGCCGACCGTGGTCATGGTGATGTCGGTGATCAGAGCGTCGTTCAGCGATTCCGCGTAGATGCCCTTGGAGATCAGGTTGGTGAACGCCGTCCCATCGATGGTGACGTCGCTGATGTCGAGCCCGCTCGCGGTTTCCTTGGCGAAATAGATGCCGTGCACGCCATCGACGATCTCGCCGCCGATCAGGTCGAAATTCGTGACCTCCGCGCCCGAACCCTTGCGGATGCCGTTGACCGTCGATTCGATGATCACGTCCTGGACGGTGACGTTCTCGATTCCGTTGCCGAGCTCGATGCCGGTATTGAAACTTTCGATCTTGAGATTCTGGATGGTGACATTGTCGGCGGCGATGGTGATGCCAATGCCGGCGGAGCCGGAATAGGACAGTGCCGTCTTCAAATGATCCGCGACCGTGCCGGCGATGCCGTTGTCGGTCTTGAATGTGCCCTGGATAACGACATCATCGCCGTCGCCCTGTCCAACGATCGTGTGCTGCCCGGTGATCGTGAAATTGCCGGCATAGATGCCCGCGGCAAGTTCGATCGTCTCGCCATCGGGTGCTGTCGCGAGCGCGTTGGCGAATTCAGCAGAATTGGTGACGACGATAGTCATGGCGGTTCACTCCCCTGTGTATCGGCAAGCTTGGTCTTGTTGATGATTCGAGACGCGACGACGTGTAGCGCAAGCGCACGGCGGCGCTGCGCCGACAGCGCGCGAGATGATTTCGATTGTCGTTGATCCGACCGCTGCGCGGGCGCGCACCGATCTGCATTGTGCCTTCGTGCAGAGAAAGCATTCGACGAGCCGCGCTCTTGCGGCCTGCGGACGCATTCCCGCGACGCAAATATGCGGAGCCCCCCGCTCCGAACTGCAACCCCACCACTGGCGATTCCCGCTCTGTCCAGTAGCCGCGCTTCGGTCACTACCAACAATAGCAATGTGCCGCAAGCACAAGAGTTCTAACATGTCATCGGCGCATGACGAGATGCGAGCGTCTTCATCGAAATGTCATGCATGGTGATGCGGCGATTCTGAAATTGCGAAAGTGACTGAAAGGCAAGGGTTTCTTGTGCGTGTTGCACATGCGTATTTCACGGTGCGAAACGAATTCAACGCATCTCGGCACATGTGCATGCGCGCCGATCTGCGGATTCACCGTAATTTCGATTTCTTGCAAACAATGTTTTTCGAGATGGTGTTGGCTTTCGCCATCACCCGATTGGGTTATGAAACTATGCTGCGACGCAGAAGGGAATGATGTGCGCCTTCTGCCGATGCCATGAGCTGCGCTGTCGGCCGGCATTCCCGGCGCCGGCGGACAGCAGGATGATCGGTATCCGCGATGATGGCGACGACGCGCGGCCCGGAGGAGCGTGGTCGCTTCCGCGAAACGAGGCGCGTCTCGCCGCCTTGATCGCCGAATGTCGCGGAATTCACGTCACCATGATCATGCATCGACCGGACGATATCGTCCTCGCCGATGCTCCATCAGATCAGAAAGTCATCGGCAACGAGATCTCCTCGCCTGACATCCACCAGAGTGACGGTGTCGGCTCTGCCGGTCAGCGAGGAGACGTCGATGACGACATGGTCGCCGGTCTGGATCATCAGGGCCTTGAGCGACTGACAGTTCCGAAGACCGGGGACTTCCCGAAGGTCCATGCGGTCGCCCGGCCCCCGTCCGCCGTCAAAACAGCTATCGCGTCCGGCTTTTCGGACATTTCCTGTTTCAACCGGTTCTTCAAGACGCGCTTCGACGCCGCGCCGAGCGGGGTGCGCGAGCGCCCGCGCGCGGGCGACGGAGACAGGCAGCCGCAATAGCGCGCCGGCGGCCCGACCCACCGCGCCGGGCGCATCCGGAGGCGTCACTGTCTATCGCAGACGGGAATCCTCTTCGCACAGCGACAGCAGATAGCGGCCATAGCTGCTCTGCTCGATCCGCTTTGCCGTCCTGAAGAGCTGCTCGCGCGTGATGTATCCGAGCCGGTAGGCAACTTCCTCGGGGCACGAGATGTGAAGCCCCTGCCGCTGCTCCAGCACCTGCACATACTGGCTGGCGGCGGCGAGGGATTCGTGCGTGCCGGTATCGAGCCACGCGAAGCCGCGCCCGAGGATTTCGGCGGCAAGCTCTCCGCGGTCCAGGTAGTTGCGGATGACGTCGGTGATCTCGAGTTCGCCGCGCGCCGAGGGCGTGAGCGAGGCCGCGATCTCCACCACGCGATTGTCGAAGAAATAGAGGCCGATCGCGGCGTAGTTCGATCTGGGTCGCGCCGGCTTTTCCTCGATCGAGACGACGCCGCCCGCGGCATCGATCTCGACGACGCCGTAGCGCTCGGGATCGGTCACGGCATGCGCAAAGATCGTGGCGCCCGATCGCCTGTCCACGGCGCGCTTGAGGAACTCGGGCAGCCCGTGGCCGTACAGGATGTTGTCGCCCAGCACGAGCACGACGGGATCGCTGCCGATGAAGTCGCGTCCGACGCGGAAGGAATCGGCGATGCCGCGCGGCTCGTCTTGAGCGGCATAGGCGAAGCGCACGCCGAATTGCGAGCCGTCGCCCAGCAGCGCCTGGAACAGCGGCAGGTCGCGCGGCGTGGAAATCACGAGAATGTCGCGAACGCCGGCGAACAGCAGGACCGACAGCGGATAATAGATCATCGGCTTGTCGAAGATCGGCAGCAGCTGCTTCGAGACGGCGATGGTGGTCGGATAGAGCCGCGTCCCCGAGCCGCCCGCGAGAATGATGCCCTTCATGTCTTGCCCCCGAGCGTGATGCGCCGGTCTAGGATCGGTTGAGCCGAAAGGGCAGGCCGAGCATGGTCGCGGCGCATCCCGCGGCGCCGCCGAGGCCGCCCGCGAGCGCATCGACAATCGCCGGATGGCGGCCGGGAACGAGAGTCTGTCCGAATTCCAGCGCGACGGCATAGGCAAGGAGAAGCCCCCCGACGGCCAGGCGGGCATTGCGGTCGTGCAGGCCGAGCGTCAGCAGGAAGGCCGCCGCGAAATAGGCCGCCAGATGTTGCAGCAAGCCCGGCAGGCCGAACGCGGCCGGACGCAAGGCGGCCGGCATGAGCGACAATACGGCGATCGCGAGGATCAACGACCAGCCGGCGACGCGCGCGGCGCGTATCAGGGTCCTGTCTTTCACGTTGCGTCCACGTTGCTGGAATTTCCGCGTTCAGCGGCCGGCGTCCATCGTTCGGCAGGACCCGCCGCGGGCGAGGGCAGGGCGCAGCGCATGTCGCGGCGGCACGTCGGCGCGCGCGCCTATCGCGTGGCTTGCACTCTGTGTCGGATGGCTCTGTCCAGCCCATAACCGGACGAGGCCGCTGCATGCCTGCGCCTAATATGCACCGTTCTTCTTGAGAATCGCGAAGCAGGTAATGAACGCGATACGCAGGTCGAGCATGATGCTCCAGTTGGCAATATACCAAAGGTCGTGCTCGACGCGCCGCCGCATCTGCTCGACATCCGCGGTTTCGCCGCGACAATTGTTGATCTGGGCCCAGCCGGTGATGCCCGGCTTCACATGCTGCCGAAACGCGTAATGCGCGATGAGCGACGAATAATAATCGTCGTGCGCGACGGCGTGCGGGCGGGGACCGATGAGCGACATGTCGCCTTGCAGCACGTTCAGGAGCTGCGGCAGCTCATCGATGCTCGTGCGCCGCAGGATCCGACCGACGCGCGTGACGCGATCGTCGTTCTTCTGCGCCTGCCGGATCACCGGTCCGTCTTCCTGGACGCGCATGGAGCGGAACTTGAGGATGGTGAACATCTGGCCGTTGAAGCCCTTGCGCTTCTGACGGAAGAGGACGGGGCCCGGCGATTCGAGCTTCACGGCGATTGCCGCCATAAGAAGCAGGGGACTGAACAGCAGCAGCCCGATCGAGGCGCCGACCACATCGAAAACATACTTCTGCAGGCGCTCGATGCCGCTGAGAGGCGCGCGTTGCAGCTCGATCGAATTGGCGCGCCGCCGTCCGAATGCGGCCGACTGCAGCAGGGAGCCGACGGCGCGGTCCGGAAGCAGACGCACGACGATCGGCAGCACCCGCAATTCCTCGCGCAGCAACTGGAGCCGGCGTTCATCGTGCCAGCTTACGGCGAGCGCGATCTCGTCCGCGCGCGCGGCCCGCGAAACCTCGATCGCACGGGAAATCGTTCCGAGCTCCGACTTCGAAAGCGCGAGATTTCCCGACGGCTGTTCGAGCAGGAAGCGGGCGATGACTTCCACGCCGAAATGGCGCAGCAGCGAGTCCTCGTTGAGAGCCGAGATTTGATCCTGCGTGCCGACCAGGACTGTCCGGCGTCCGCCGACGACGCCGGCCTTGAATGCGCGGCCCAGAAGATAAACGAGAAGCTTGCGGCCGACGAGGAGTGCCGCAAACCCCGTGAAGTAGAAGATGATCATGGCGCCGCGGGACGGCTTGTCGCCCAGCTTCAATATAAAGAGCAGCAGCGTCACGGCCATGAAGGCAAACAGCCACGACGTGGCAACCTTGCTGAACGCCCGGCTCGCGCCCAGAAGCGGCGCAGAATCGTAGAGACCGCGGGCATGCGAAACCAGAACGAAGATGAGCGCCGTGATGATCCCGATCGAGATCGTCAGGTCGAATTCGGACGAGGGACCGCCAAAGCCATAGACATAAGCAGGGCCGCTTGCTGCGGAGAGTGCGACGATCAACGCGGCTTCGAACGCGATCACCAGCGGGCTGAGCAGCACGAAGGAAATGCGGAATTTGCGGCGGGGTAGACCGGCAATTATGCTGGCGACGTCAGCAGCATCCGTCATTGTCTGCTTCACTCTGCGAATGCGGAACCCGAGCTTCGCGGGTTGTAATATCAACGAAAAACTGGGTCAATCTAGGCGAGAGTTTAAGTTTAATTCGACGAATCTGTCGTTTGTTTGTTGGAAAGCGCAAAATTTTTCCGCAGCCGCGCGCTAATTTTGGAGCAATTCCTAAGACGAATTCACTGTCAGGGCAGGGGGAATACCTGAACACGAGGGAATTCGTCTGCCTTTTGAGGCGCCCCGTCTCCGAATGTGCTTGTCGCGCTCGCAAGGGCGGGCGCGCAATCGCGGCAAAATTTTGAAGTTGCACGCTCAGGGACGCGTTCGCCCAAGACGACGCGCGAAGCGGGTAGTCATTTGTGTGCAAACGATTGCATTTTTCCGTCATTGCTACAGACATTGTTCCGGACCGACCCGATTCACGAGTCCGATGTTCGGCGTGTCGGAGACCATGAAGATCTGGAGATCGAAAATCGACCTTCACGAGAGAGGCCGCACGGCTTCATTGTCGGCCCGATGACGTCGCGCATTGTCCATGCCGGAACGTGCCTCGGGCGGCTCCCGGCGGGACGACGCGCGTCCCTCGCTCGGTTCCTCGATCCGGCTCGTGCCGCTTCCCCGCAGCCACATTGTCGTTATGAAAAGGTGCGAAAAAGCATGTGCGACCGACACGTCGATTCGGACCCTGGCCGCGATAGACACGAGGTTCCCCGAACCGGAGGCCGTCGGAGCCGAGCTCTTCATTCCTGCCCAACCGGAGAGATGGTGGGTCACCTGCGGTCAATGACGCCTTTTATCCCGTTGCGGGGCCTGACCACCAAAATTAAGACATTAAACTTTCGGAACCGGGATTGGCATTGGCATGCCCCTTGCTGCGGGCTATGCGTGTCCCTGACGAAGGAGATACCCGATCTGACGTCATGATTCCGGGCACCCCCGGGGCGATGCATAGCCGGGCCGCCTGCCACGACTGCAATATTGTCCACAACCAAACCCGCGAGCCGACATTGAAGCCATTTACCCGCGCTGTTTCCCAGCATCTGCAGCGTCTCGAAGCGGAATCGATCTCCATCATGCGCGAGGTCGTGGCCTCGTTCCGAAACCCGGTGATGCTCTATTCCATCGGCAAGGATTCCAGCGTGATGCTGCATATCGCGCAGAAGGCCTTTTATCCGTCGCCGCTGCCGTTTCCGCTGCTGCATGTCGATACCACCTGGAAGTTCCGCGAGATGATCTCGTTTCGCAACGAGACGGCGGAAAGGATCGGCGCGCGGCTGCTCGTCTACATCAATCCGGAAGGCGCCGCGCGCGGCATCGATCCCATCCGCTCCGGCTCGGCGCTGCACACCCAGGTCATGAAGACGGAAGCCCTGAAGAAGGCGCTCGACCAATACGGCTTCGATGCCGCGTTCGGCGGCGCGCGCCGCGACGAGGAAAAGAGCCGGGCCAAGGAGCGAATCTTCTCGTTCCGCTCGGCCGGCCACATCTGGGATCCGCGCAACCAGCGCCCCGAATTGTGGAACCTGTTCAACACGCGCATCAACCAGGGCGAAACGATCCGGGTCTTTCCGTTGTCGAACTGGACCGAGCTCGATGTGTGGGAATATGTGCGCCAGGAGAATATCCCGGTTGTCCCGCTCTATTTCGCCAAGCTCCGCCCTGTTGTTCACCGCAGCGGCACGCTGATCATGGTGGACGACGAGCGGTTGCCGCTCGAGCCCGGTGAAAAGCCCGAGATGCGCATGGTGCGGTTCCGCACGCTCGGCTGCTATCCGCTCAGCGGCGCCGTCGATTCTGACGCCACCTCGCTCGAGGACATCATCCGCGAGATGCAGGTTGCGCGCACGTCGGAGCGTCAGGGTCGGCTGATCGACACCGACGATGCCGGCTCGATGGAGAAGAAGAAGCGCGAGGGGTATTTCTGATGACCGACCTGCATTCCTCCCTGGTCGGACGCGAGGACGTCGCCGGTCATGGCCTGCTGCGGTTCCTGACCTGCGGCTCCGTCGATGACGGCAAGTCGACGCTGATCGGCCGGCTGCTCTACGATTCCAAGCTGATCTTCGACGATCAGATGAGCAGCCTCGAAAAGGATTCGCGCAAGCACGGCACGACCGGCGAGGACATCGACCTTGCTCTCCTGGTTGACGGGCTCGAGGCGGAGCGCGAGCAGGGCATCACGATCGACGTCGCATACCGGTTCTTTTCCACGCCGCGGCGTTCGTTCATCGTCGCCGATACGCCGGGGCATGAGCAATATACGCGCAACATGGCGACCGGCGCATCCAATTCGGATCTCGCCATCATCCTGATCGACGCCCGCAAGGGCGTCCTGACCCAGACCAAGCGGCACTCCTATATCTGCTCGCTGCTCGGTATCCGGCACGTCGTCGTGGCGGTGAACAAGATCGACCTCGTCGATTATTCCGAGGACGTCTTCCGGACGATCGTCGAGGAATACCGCGCTTTCGCGAAGCAGCTGCGGTTCGAAAGCATGATCGCGATCCCGATGTCGGCCCGGTTCGGCGACAATGTCAGCATGCGCTCCGAGAGCACCGGCTGGTATGACGGCCCGACCCTGATCGAATATCTGGAGGAAATCGACATCGACGCCGACCTGACCGGCGCTCCGTTCCGTTTTCCGGTGCAATGGGTGAACCGCCCCAATCTGAATTTTCGCGGGTTTTCCGGGCAGGTCGCGTCGGGCTCGGTGCGCGTCGGCGACAGCGTCGCGGTTGCGGTCTCCGGCCGGCAGACCAAGGTCGCGAGCATCGTGACCGCGGACGGCGAATTGGAGGCTGCAAGCGCGGGCGATGCCGTCACGATCGTGCTTGCGGACGAGGTGGACATCTCGCGCGGCGACGTCCTGTGTCCGAGCCAGGACCGTCCGGTCGTCGCCGACCAGTTCGCCGCGCACGTGCTCTGGATGAGCGAGGAGCCGCTGCTTCCGGGCCGGTCCTATCTCATGCGGGTCGGAACGCGGTGGGTGACGGTGAGCGTCACGGCGATCAAGTACCGCATCGACGTCAACTCGCTCGACCATCTGGCCGCCAAGACGCTCGAACTGAACGAGATCGCCTTCTGCAACCTGTCGGCGGTGAGTCCGGTCGCGTTCGACCCCTACGAGGTCAATCGCCAGACCGGCGCCTTCATCCTGGTGGACCGCCATACCAACAAGACCGCGGCCGCCGGCATGATCGCTTTCGAACTGCGCCGCGCCACCAACATTCATCGCGAGAATCTGTCGATCGACCGGACGGCGCGCGCCGAGCAGAAGCATCAGAAGCCGGCGATCCTCTGGTTCACCGGCCTGTCGGGATCGGGCAAGTCCACGATCGCGAAGCTCGTCGAGAAGCGGCTCTACGAGAACGGCCAGCACACCTACGTGCTGGACGGCGATAATCTGCGGCACGGCCTCAACCGCGATCTCGGATTCACCGAAGTCGACCGCGTGGAGAATATCCGCCGCGTCGGCGAGGTCGCCAAGCTTTTTGTCGACGCCGGGATCATCGTGCTGTGCTCGTTCATCTCGCCGTTCCGGGCCGACCGCCAGATGGTGCGCGAGCTTGTCGACGAAGGCGATTTTATCGAGATTTTCGTCGACACGCCGATCGAGGAATGCGTCCGCCGCGATCCGAAGGGCCTGTATGCCAAGGCGCAGAGCGGGCAGATCAAGAACTTCACCGGCTTTGACAGTCCCTATGAGGAGCCCGAGGCCCCCGACCTGAGGCTGCAAACCATGACCGCGCCCGCCGAGGTGCTGGCCGGAGAGGTCCTCACATTGCTCCGCAAGACCGGCAAAATCGTCTAGACGACGCGGCCGGGGGGAGGGGCCTGGGATGATCTCGGCGCTTGACGCTGTCCTGGTATCGGCGCTGCTTGTCGCACTGATCAGCGGCCGGGTGCCGATCAGCGCCGCTTTCATGGTGTTTATCCTGGCTGTGCTGGTTACCGGGCGGATTTCCGTCTCGCAGGGCCTGCAATTGCTCGGCGATCCGGCGACGGTGGCTGTGATCTGCCTTGTGCTGTTCTCGAACGTCCTCGGCCGCCTGGCGTGGCTGCGCACGCTTCTGTTCGACCGCCATCAGCATGGCGTGCGGCGGACATTGTTGCGGTTCCTCTCGGTGACCGGGCTCGTTTCGGCGGTGCTGCCCAATACCGCGGTGGTAGGTGCCTTCATGGGTCCGGCTGCGCGGCGCGCCGACATTTCCGCGCATCAGCTCCTGATGCCGCTTTCCTACATGGCGCTCGCGGGCGGCATGGTGACCCATTTCGGCACCACGGCCAACCTCATGGTGGTCGGCCAGGCCGAGAAATACGGCATCGAGCTGACCTCCTTCCAGTTCATGCCGATCGGCGCCGCGGTCATGGTGGCGGTGCTGGTGATTCTCGTGATCTTCAGCCCGATCCTGCTGCGCGCGCCCGAGCAGTCGGGCAATGCGCATGTCGAGCTGTTTCACGTCGAGGCGCGGGTCACCCCGGGCTCGCCGCTGGTCGGCCGGACGCTGATCGAGAACAAGCTTCGCAATCTCGGCCATTTCTACGTGGCCGAACTCATTCGCGACGATCACATTTTCTCTCCGGTCGGTCCCTACGAGCCGCTGAACGAGAACGATGTCCTGATCTTCGTGGGCGATGTGCGCTACATCGAGGAGATATCGAGCCTGCCCGGTCTCGAGATCGAGCACGAGGCGCGTCCGCGCCCGAAGCAGAACATCTATCATGCCGTCGTCTCCGCCAGCTCGACGCTCGCCGGCACGAATCTGAAGGAGGCGCGCTTTCGCGGCCGGTTCGACGCCTCCGTCTTCGCCGTGCGGCGCGGCAACGAGCGCCTGTCCGGCAAGCTCGGAGAAATCCGCCTGAAGGGCGGCGACCTTCTCGTGCTGGCCGCCGGCTCCGACTTCCATGCCCGCGACGACGTCCGCGCGAACCTGCACATCGTCGACGTCGAGGATCCCGGCCAGTCCAAGCTGACGCGCGCGAGCACCATTTTTGTGTCCTTGCTGTTCCTTGCCTTCGTGGCGGTGGCGCTCACCGAGGTGATCAATTTTACGCTCGCGACGTTGCTGCTGCTGAGCATCGGGTTCTTCGGCGGCTTTCTCAATTTGCGCGACCTGCGCCGCAGCTTCCCTTTCGAGCTTGTCGTCGCGCTCTGGGGCTCGCTGATGCTGGGCACGGTGATTGCGACGTCGGGCATGGCGAGCGTGGCGGCGACATGGATCGTAAGCTCGGTCAGCTCGGCGCCGCCCTTTGCGGTGCTCATTGTCGTGTTCGTTTTCACCTGGCTGCTGACCGAGATGCTGTCCAACACCAGCGCCGCACTGGCCGCGCTGCCGGTCGCGCTGCAGGTAGCCAAGCAGATGGGGGTTGCGCCGGAGGCGCTCGCGCTGACTGTCGCGTTCGGCGCGAGTGCGAGCTTCCTGCTTCCGTTCGGCTACCAGACGCACCTGATGGTCATGAGCCCGGGCAATTACCAGACGCTCGATTTCATCAAGCTCGGTTCCATCGTGCTGCTCTGCTATGCGGCCGTGGCGCTGACCATGATTCACTGGTTGTATTTCTGAGGAGGCGGAGAAGGGATGCTTGCGCTCAACGATCGGAAGGAAATGGCGCTCGGGTTCATTCCCGTCATCGAGGAAGCCGGCCGCATCACCCTCGAGGTGCGCGAGGGCGGCATGCGCATCGACAGCAAGGCGGATGCCTCGCCTGTGAGCGAGGCGGATCTGCGCAGCCAGGCCCATATCGCGGAGGGTCTCGCGCGGCTCTGTCCGGATATTCCGATGCTGTCAGAGGAGGGCGATCACGATCTGGGACGGATCGGCTCCCGCTATTTTCTGGTCGATCCGCTGGACGGCACCAAGGAATTCGTCTCGGGCCGCGACGACTTTGCCATCAATATCGCCCTGATCGAGGATGGCCGGCCGACCGTCGGCCTCCTCTATGCGCCGGCCCGGAAATGTCTTTACCTGTCATGGGGACCGCGGACCGCGGTCGCAAGACGCGCCGGCGAAAGGGACTTCACGCCGCTGCCGATCCACCCGGTCAAGCCGCGGCCGCCGGTCGTGCTGACCAGCCGCTCGCATCTCGACGCCGACACCACAGCCTTCCTCGCAAGGCTCGGCGAACACACGCCACACCCGATGGGCTCGGCCTTGAAATTCGGGCTGGTGGCCGATGGCGAGGCCGACCTCTATCCGCGTTTCGGACCGACCATGCTGTGGGACGTGGCCGCCGGCCAGGCGATCATCGAGGCTGCCGGCGGGGTCGTCGTCGGGCTGGACGGGGCGGCGCTGCGCTACGATCCGCAGCGGAATCTGCGCAACCCGTCGTTCATCGCCGCACGTACGCCGGAGGCGGCGAGCCAGGCGCTGCGGGCGCTGGGGGCAAGCCTGCAATAGTGCGGGAGCCGCCGGAGCCGACGTGCCCCGCTCGAAATTCATTCGGCCTGATTGAGTCCTGATACACCGGTCTTCCGGGCCGCGACGAAGAAATCCGTCTGCGGATGCCTTTCGACGGGGGTGACCGGCCCGGGTCACGAATGGCCCCCGACTTTCCCAAGGGCCACCTTCATCCGTCCCGCGATCAGACCTTGGTATAGTCGCGGTAATATTTTGAAGTCGATTGATGATACTCGTAGCCCTGATAGCGCTGGATCGAGCCGATGTCGGCCTTGTTCAGCACGCAGCAGAACAGCTTGTCCACGCCCGCTGCCGCGCGCTCCAGCACGAACTCGCTAGTCACGCCCCACTCGATGACGAGGATGACGCCATCCATCAGCCGTGAGCAGGCCCGGACATCGACCACCGGGATGATCGGGGGCAGGTCCACGATGACATACTCATACTGATTTCGCGCGCGATCCAGGAGTCGATTCATCGCCGCCGAGGCGAGATACTCGCTGGGGGGCAGATCGAGCGATCCCGACGCGTTCAGCAGGATGTCCATCCCCGTCAGCGGATCTTTCACCAAGGCCTGCTCGAGGCCGCTCGAACCGTTCAGGACGTCGAGCAGTCCGGTCTGATTCTTGAGACCCAGTTCGGAGCCGATCGATGGATTGCGCAGATCCCCGTCGATCAGGAGGACCCTGTGGCCGGCTCCGGCGAGGGACCGTCCGACATTGATCGCGACGGTCGTCTTGCCTTCGTTGGCGAGGGCGGAACTCACGCCGATGACGCGCATCGGATTGCCCTGGTTGCTTTGCTGCTCGGCCGACACCTTGATCGTGCGAATGGTTTAGGCGAACTGCGAGAAGGGCTGGTCGACCGTGGCCGACGCGACGTTCGCCTGCCTGCGGAGCGCAAACGCCGGGCGGCGGCGGGAGAGCCGCTGCCAGCGCGATGTCTTGGGCTGAACCAGCGGCAGAATGCCGATGCATTCGGCGCCGACAATGCCCTCGGCCTGTTCGGGAAGGCGAACCGTGCGGTCGAAGAATTCGCGCGCGAGCGCCGAGAACACGCCAAGCGCCCCGCCGGCGGCGATCGACAGCGCCATGATGAGGCTCAGCTTGGGGAAGCTCGGCCGCAGCGGCGGGGTTGCGACCGACACGACCCTCGCTTCGGTGATCGGGAAGGACTGCTGCTCGAGCGCCTGCAACTGACGTTGCGTGAAGGTGTCGAACAGGGTGCGATAGCTCGCAGCTTCGGTCTCGAGGTCATGCGCGGCGATCTGCGACTGCCGGGTGGCGGTGGCGTTTCTCGCCATCGCCTCGATGCTGCGCTCGATCGAATCCTGCCGGGCCTTCGCAATCTCGTAGTCGCTCTTCCAGCTTGCCGCGATGCGCCTCAATTCGTCCCGAATCGAGTTCTGCAATTCCCGCATCTGGTTCCGCAGATTGATCGTCGCCGCGTGATTGGCGCCGTAGCGCGTGGAAAAATCGGCTTCGGTCTTCTTGACCTCGAGATATTGCTGTCGGAGCCGCGTGATCACCTCGTTGGCGAGGGCGTCTCCGACCGAACCCTCGGCGTCGTCGCTGGCGATCACGGCGTTGATCTGGTCCAGACGCGCGCGCGCCTGCGAGGTTTGCGCGCGCGCAAGCACGAGCTGGCTGGTCAATTCGCCGAGTTGCTGATCGTTCAACGGCTTGCCGTTGCTGTCGAGCATGTTGTTCTTGGTCTTGAAATCGAGCAATGCCTGCTCGGCGCGCGCCTTCTGCGCCTGCAATATGCGTGTGCGCTCGGCCAGCCATTCCTTGGCCCGCTCCGTTACCTGAAAGCGGGCGTTGAGCTGATCGGCGATATACGCATCGGCGACCGCATTGGCGACCTTGGCGGCTTTCGCCGCCTCCAGCGCGGTGAAGTTGACGGCAATGACGTAAGAGAGGCCCTGCCGAGCGACTTCGAGTCTCTCGTTCATGTAGGCCAGCGCCCGCCGAATCCGAGCCTCCCGGGTGTCCGGCTTCATTTCGACGCCGAAGATCGAAAGTGCCGACATGATGGCGCGATTGATCGTCGGCATGAGGCTCGACGGATCGCCGACAAACTCGGGATCGTCGTCGAGCGACAATTTCTCGATCACCTGCCGGAGCAAACCCTCGGACCGCAGGATGTTGGCCTGGCTTTCAACAAGGGCGGTATCGAAATTCGGGGCCGTGATCAGCGAATCCTGCCGGAAGATGTCGGTGCGCTTGGGATCGATCAGGATCAGCGCGCCGCTCGTGTAACGGGAAGGGAGGACAATAAAGGTAATAATTCCCAGGATCGTGAACCCGACCAGGACGCCGAGAATCGTCCAGCGGCGGCGAAACAGCAGCCGCACCAGATAGGCCAGGTCGAAGTCGGTGGTCTTGTCTTGACCAAGCGCGCGCTCCTGCCCGTAGCCACGTGGTTCCGAGGGCGGCGTCGAGAACGATGGATACTGAAGCATGAATAGTCCAAAGCCTTGGTCTATCGGGGCAAATTGGAACCGCTAAACGTATAGCATGGCTGCGAAAGGACGCCAGCGAAACAAGATAGTGTGGTCAATACGTCAGGGGAGTGACGCGCCATCCACCGCCGATACGGGGGGAGTATGGCGCATTCGCGGCGTCAGACCAGCCGGCATCAAACGGCCTCGACCGCCCGCTTCCGGCCGGGCGCAAGCGCCCGTTCGAACCCATCGATCATCGTTGCAAAGGAAAAGTCGGCGGCCCGCTTGCGGGCGGCATCCCGTGCCAAATTCGCAGCAACAGGATCAGATTTGAGGCGGTTAGCCGCTTGAGCCCATGCCGCGGCGTCGAACGGCAAGACCGCGCCCGCGATCGTTCCGTCGGCGCGGGTCAATGTCTCGCGCTGTTCGGGCTGGTCGCTGACGAAACAGGGAAGCCCCGACGCCAGCGCCTCCAAAAGCGCGTTGCTCTGGCCTTCGAACAGCGACGGCTGGACGAAGATATCGCCTGCCGCGAGCAGCTTGGCAATCTCGGTGCGCTCGATCGATCCCAGCAGCCTCACGCGCTCCTGGAGACCGCGCGCGGCGATCTCGCCGCGCAATTGGCTTTCCAGTTCGCCGCCCCCGGCGATCAGCAGCACCGCATCGCCGATCCGTTCCATCACCGGCAGAAGAAAGGCATGGTTCTTCTGCTCCGCCAGGCGTCCGACGGAAACCAGCGCGAAGGCGCCGGGCGGAATGCCGAAATGGCGGCGTGCCTCGGCCCGCGACAATGTCGAGGGAGTCCAATCCAGGAGGCCGTTATTGACCACGGAGAAGGTGTCCCGGAGCCGCTTCGGATAATGCCCGCAGGACCGAAGAACCGCGCCGGTCGGCGCGACAACGCAGGTGTAAATCCCCGTGCGCGCAAGCAGGCTGTCCGCGAGCTGCATCCCCCTGCTGTATGTCGTCACGGGCACGCGCGGGCTCACGAGCCGGACCGGCACTCCGGCAGCGAAAGCAGCAACCTGCCCGATGACATTGGCGAGCGGCAGAAAGGAGATGACCGCGTCGGCATGCCGCTCACGGAAGGCGCGGCGAAGGGTTGAGACGGCAGCGAGCGCATCGAGCGCTCCGACCTTCTCGCGCTCGAACAGGAGCGTGAACGGAAAATCGGATCGCGGGATCGTCTCCAGCCTGTAGATGAATGTCGCGTTCAGCTTGTGGCCGCGTTCGCTCAGTCCGTGGGCAAGGCGAAGCGCCGCCATCGGCGCGCCGGATGCGTGCTCGAACGAGGCGATGATTTCAATGTTCATGTCCGGGTTCCTTGGCCGCAGGCGTCATCGGACGCGCGCGACCTCCAGATAGCGGTCGACCGCGCGATCGAGATTGAAGGCTGCGGCACGCTCCTTGAGCCGATCCCGGTCAATCGGCTCCCGAGCGGTTGCGATCATCGCGTCCGCCAATGCCGCGGCGTCGCCAGGCGCGACAAGCCGGCCATATTCGCCGCCCTGAAGAATTTCGCGCGGGCCGGTTGGGCAGTCGGTCGAGACGACCGGACAGCCGCAGGCCAGGGCTTCGATGACCACGGTCGGCAATCCCTCCCAATCCGACGACATGACCAAGGCAGTCGCACGGCTCAGAATGCTGAAGGGGTTGGCGTCGAATCCCGGGAGGTCGACGTCCGATTCGAGCCCGGCCTCAGCCACGAGCCTTTCGAGCTGCGGCCGCAAGGTGCCCTCGCCCAGTATGACGAGCCGGCACGGCATGCGCTTGCGCGCGATCGCAAAGGCCTCGATCAGCAACGGAAAGTTCTTTTGCCGGTCGAAGCGTCCGACGCCGACAAAGACCGGTCTTTCGAGCGGCGGTGTCAGCCAGGGATGGGCAGGCGCGGCTGCCGCCTTGACCGCCAGTTCGGGGGTGACGACGGGATTGTACAAGGTTTCGATCGCCTGCGCGGGAATTCGGGCCGCCTTCGCCAAGCTTTCCCGCATGTCATTCGCGACCACCGCGACCACGTCCGCAAATCGATAGAGCAGAGGCACCGCTTCGTAGGAGAGGCGCGCGAGACCCCGCCGGATGGCGCGATTCTGCTGAAAATTGTTGTGCTCGACGACGACCAGCCGCGGGCGCCACGACGCGCCGAGACGGGCGATGATGGCGGCCACGTTGGTATGTGTCATCGACGATACGATCGCGGCCGGCTTGGACCGTGCCATGTAGGCTCTCAGTCCCAGCGCCGCGGTGAGCGTGCGCTGCTGCGGCAATTCGACGACGGTTACCTTCGGATTCAACTCGCTGAGAAACGGGCCCGTCCGGTTGACCAGCACGAGGTCGACGTCGAATCCGCGTTCCGCAATGCCGTTGACAAGCCGGACAACGCTGCGCTCGGCGCCGCCGGCGCGCAGGTCCTGAATGAAGAATGAGATAGGTCCGCTGCGTGTCCCATCCGTCCGGGCGGTCTGGTGATCGGGAGACGGCATCAATGCGCGATCGCGGTCATTGCCAGCGCGTCCGAAGCGGAATTGCGGTGAGCCTCTCGAGCAATTCGATTTCGGGCCTGTAATAGTCGCGCAGGCGATTTCGAATTTCCTCCGTCATCGCCGGATATGCGATCGGCTGCGCCTTGCGCCGGAACAGCCGCTCGACCGGTACGGCGTTCCGGATCGTGTCGTAGAGCCGGGTGCCCGCCAATGGCGAATGATGAAATAGCCAGCGCAGACGAGCCAGGGCCCCTCCGGGGCCATCTCCGCCCTTTTCATTGAATCTGACGTGAAGGCGGTCCGACTCGAAGTCGGGAACCCCGAGAAAGCGAGTGACGTCCCGGTACATCGAAGCCGCCGAATGGCGCATGTCCTCGAACAGGCATATGTGCAGTTGCTCGCGCGGAAACGTGTCGTAGTAGACCTTGAGCAGGGAATAATAGTGACTGTTGTTGATGATGTGAGGCAACGGCGTGCGCTCGGGATTCAGGAACCGGGCGACATCGCCGTCAGCCCGGCCGCGGTCGACCTGCATGCAATACGAGGAATAGGCCCGCTCGACGGGATCGCGCAGCATGGCAATGAGCTTGACCTGAGGGATGGCCGCTCGAATGCGCGCGGAGCTGTGGGAGTCCGTCAGGTACGAATTGGATTTTTCCCCGATCAGATCGCCCGCGAGGCCGGAGAGTTTCGCCGCATATTGCGCAAGCGACCACTTGTCGTGGAAGCGGCTGAAATAATGAATCTCTTCGGGATGAACGGCGATCTGCGGATGCGCTTCCAGGTTGCGCGCCAACCAGGTTGTTGCCGATTTCGGCGCGCCGATGATCAGAAAGTCGGGCAGGCGAGCGTTTTGCGACATGGCACGTGCCTCGCTAGTCCGGCCAGTCGAAACTGCGATTGGCGATTTCGCCGAGACGGGTGTTGTGGCTGGAAAACTCCCTCGAGAGTCGCTCGCGAATGCTGCGGTCGAGCTTCTCCTGCCCCACGCTTGCGTTCAGGCGCTCGTAATCGCGTTCCGGGAAGGGAGCAATGTTCAGGAATTCGGCAATCTCGTTGAGCGTCTTCCCCGGGTTCTGAAACAGGTCCTCGGATCGCAGAAACAGGAATTGGTTGCGCGGGAAATATTTCAGCCAATGCTCCACCTGCGCGGCGTATCGTCCGCGATCGACGTAGGAGTAATGCTGGTGATTGTAGCTGTAATAGGACGGCTGATTTATCAGCTTCTCGCTCTCGCCGCGGAGCCGCTCGTCCTCGGCGGCAAGCGCATCGGCGAATGTGAGCTTCTCGTAGCCCTTCCGGACCTCATTCAGGTAGTGGGAATATGCGCGCGAGATCGGATTGCGGAACAGGACGATGATCTTTGCATGAGGCAGCATCTGGGCGGCGCGCGCCGGCGCCAGCGGATGATAGAGGTAATAGGGCGTCGTTTCGAACGAGTGGTATTGCGTGGAGGATCCGGCCTTCTCCTCCGCGTATTTGCGCGTCGGAAAGTTCGATGCGTACCACCGGCTGCCCTTGCCGTAGTGAATGTCGAAATAATGAACCTCCTTCCGCCTCGACGCGAACAGGCTCGGATGCTGGGAAAGGTATTCGTGCAGCGACGTCGTGCCGGCGCGCTGCGCGCCGATGACCAGCACGCTCGGGAGGACGACGTCGGCTCTTGAAAGCGGATTGAAATATTCGGGCGACAATGAGCGCAGGCTTGTGGACACCGCATCCTGCACATTAATCCTAACGCGATTGATCAATACTTTTGCACGCAATTTCGGCTTCATTCCAGGAACTCTCTCGTGCTTGTGTGGGCTCCTGAAATCGTCGTTCGCATTTTCACCCCACTACAAGAATTGATTCCGGGTGTAAAGCGGACGCTCGTCTAGCATGGTCGAGATGGCTAATACGGTGCGGGGCATCCGAGGTCGCTTCGAAACTCGGCGTAATTGATCGGGTCCAAATGAAGGCGCACGCACCGATGCGCGCGCTCGAAGTTTGGTCATCCGGTTGCCAATTATATCATCAGGATGCGGGCCTCGAAGGGCTCGGGACGAGGCGAAGCGCGCATGACAATTCCGGATGTGAAGCAAACCCTGCGGAGGTTCCAGAAAAGCCAGTTCATTTCGGGTGTCGCAACGCTCGCCAGCGGCACGATGATCGCGCAGATCGTGAACGTCGTCGCGACGCCCATCCTGTCTCGCCAGTTTGCGCCGGCCGATTTTGCAGTGTTCGGGGTTTTCTCCGCCATGCTGGCCGTGCTGACGGCCGTGGGCAGCTTTCGCTACGAGCTTGGAGCCGTGACTGCCCGAACCGCTCCATCCGCCGCGTCGGCGCTCGCGCTGGCGCTCGCCGTCTCCGGCGTGTTCTCGGCATTGGCCCTGGTGATCGGCTATTTCCTTGGAGACATTCTGGCGGAGTTGTTCAAGACGCCGGGACTTGCTCCCTGGCTCTGGCTGCTGGGGCCGGCGCTGCTGTTCACCACGTGGCAGCACGTCATGTCGTTCTGGGTGACGCGCCGGGGCTTGTTTCGCAATCAGGCTGTCGCCGAGGTCGCCCGCTCGCTCGGAACCGTCGGGTCGCAGATGCTCTTCGGTCTGGCGGGGCTGGCGGCGGGAGGCCTGATCTGGGGCCGGCTGATCGGGCTGGCGATGGCATCGAGCATCACCGGCGTCGTCACCCTGCGACCCGACATGGATGTCATATGGCGGGGCTTCAGTCCCGCCCGGCTTTGCTATGCGGCTCGCCGGTTCCGCAATTACCTGTTGTTCCAGACGCCGAAGGCGCTTGTGAACGTGTCCACCAATCAATTGCCGGTGATGCTTTTGGCCGCGAGCTTCGGAGCGACGGTTGCAGGCCTCTATTGGTTTGTGGAGCGGCTGCTCCTGATCCCCGTCAATCTGCTCAGCAGCGCGGTACAGCGTCTTTTTCTCAAGACGGCGACTGACCGGCACAATTCGCGCCGCGCGTTTGCCGCTCAATGGGCGAAAGCCACGGCGGTGCTGTTCGCGCTTGGCGCGTGCGGGTTCGTTGCCATTGCCGTCATCGGCCCGTCCGGCTTCGGCTTTGTCTTCGGCCGCATCTGGACCGACGCATGGTATTTTGCCGTCTGGATCAGCATC
>JACAEG010000024.1 GCA_013388965.1 Pseudorhodoplanes sp.
CCGCAAGGTCCGGGCCTTTGACTTTCGCGGCTCCCGGCGGGCCGGCGGCCGGGTTGCCAAGAGAGCCCTTTGACTCTAGTTTCCGGCCGCTTCGCAAGCCCGTGCAGCTGTAGCTCAGTTGGTTAGAGCGCCTGACTGTGGATCAGGAGGTCGGTGGTTCAAGTCCACCCAGCTGTACCAAGCAATTTGGTCATGTATCTTCAGCAACGCCATGCGCGGCGCAGCATCAGCTGCCGCCTTCACACTTGAACGAGACTTTCAGCTTGGTGCGGTAGGCGACCACCTTGCCTTGCTCTGTCCCGCGCGACCACCTCCGCGACGCGCAATTCCCGGAGCGACCCTCCGGCGCGGGCTTCTCAGGATTGGGTGGTGCCGACCAGTTCGATGACGTTGTAGGCGCTTTCGGCCATTGTTTCTCTCCCCTGACGCTGGTCCGGGAGCGGCTGCTCCGCGCGGCGGGCAAAGCCACTATCGCGGGACGAGGCCGCCGCAGCAATGGCGCGGCGGCGCGATTGTGCCGGTGCGACGTCAGGCCGCCTTCTGCGCGCTCGCGGCCTTCTGCAGCACGAAGTCGTATTTGACCTCGTAGAACGGCGTCGTAAGCGTCTCGCCATTGGGCGCGACGCCGGAATCCTTCTTCACGAAGTCGGTGATCAGCGGCTCCTTCACGCCGAACACGACGTCGGTCTCGATATACTCGCAGCCGCGCTGGAACAGGTGCGTGATCACCGGCTTGTAGCCCGGTGCGGAGACGGCGAAGTGGATATGCGCCGGCCGCATGTGGCTAATCCTGGTCTTCTGCATCAATTCGCCGACCGGCCCATCCATTGGAATGGTGTAGCCGATGGGCGCGACGGTGCGCACGCAATAGCCGCCATCCGGACGACTGTGATAGACGCCGCGCATATACTGGTCCTTGCCGATCTGGGCTTCGTAGAGGCCCTCGCCGTCGGTCTGCCACAGATCCAGCATCGCATTGCCGATCCCCTTGCCGTCGAGATCGCGTACCGTGCCGGTGACGAAGCAGGGAATGCCGGGCGCGCCCCTGGCCATGTCGGCGCCGTCGGCGAATTCCTGCGAATTCGGAATGTGGAACGGCCCCTCGACCGTCGAAGGCGTCGCGCCGCTCGGCATGCGGTTGTTGAGCGCATCTACAAGCATGCTGACCCCCATGACGTCGGAGGCGAGGATGAATTCCTGCCGCTTGTCGTCGCACATCTTGCCGACGCGCGTGAGCCAGTCGATCGCCGCGAACCATTCCTGCGGGGTCGGCTCGACCTCGCGCACGAAGGCATGCAGATGCTTGATCGCCGCCATCATCACCTGGCGCAGGCGCGGGTCCGGAATGTTGCCCCAGCGCTCGATGGCGAGATCGGTAAGGTTGTGTTCGGTCACGTAGGGCATGGGCTTCTCTCCGGCATCCGGTGCTTATGGCGCGGTCCGCGCTTGCATTGGAACGACTTTAACCGGGGGGGCCTCCCGAGCGTCAAGCCTGCTTCCTGCCCACGGCGGCCCACCGCGCCTCACGGCCTCTCTTCGGTCGCTTCCGCGAGCCGCCCGCGCCAGTCTCGCCGCGCCGAAATCGCGGAGATCGCGGCGAGCAGCAACAGGACGGCGCACAAGGCGAGCAGGCCGGCCGCGATCGGGCGGCTCAGGAAGATCATGTAATTTCCATTCGACATGATCAGGGACTGCCGGAGGCTCTGCTCGAACAGGGGCGCGATCACGAGACCGAGCACCAGCGGGGCCGGGTCGAAGCCGAATTTCCGCAAACCGTAGCCGACGACGCCCATGACCAGCATGATCCAGACATCGACGATCGAGTGGTTCACCTCGTAGACCCCGACGACGCAGAACATGATGATGAGGGGATAGAGATACGAATAGGGGATGCGCAGCACGTTCGCAAACAGACCCACCAGCGGCAGATTGAGCGCGAGCAGCATCAGGTTCCCGACATACATCGAGGCGACGAAGCCCCAGAACACGCTCGCATGCTCGTCGATGAGCTGCGGGCCGGCGGACACGCCGTGGATCATCAGCGCGCCGATCAGCACGGCGGTGATCGGACCGGTCGGGAGCCCGAGCGCCAGCATCGGCACGAAGGCGCCTGTGGAGGCTGCGTTGTTGGCGGATTCCGGCCCCGCCACGCCCGCGGCGGCGCCCTTGCCGAATTGCTCGGGATGTTTCGAGACCTTCTTCTCGAGCGCATAGGAGAGAAAGCTCGAGATGATATGCGCGGAGCCCGGGATGATACCGATGATGAAGCCGAGCACGGAGCCGCGCGCGATCGGCAGCGCGGCCTCGCGCCATTCCGCGCGCGTCGGCCAGAGCTCCCGCAGCCTGGGCCGGATCACCTCGCCCTGCAGGCGCGCGCTTGGCGTCGAGAGGATTTCGCCGAGCCCGAACAACCCGACCGCGACCGGCACGATGCCGATGCCGTCGCCAAGCGCCGGCAGGTCGAAGCTGAAGCGGAAATGACCGGTGAGATTGTCGATTCCCACCATGCCGAGCATGAGGCCGACGCAGGCCATCAGCAGCGTGCGCACGAGCGAGGTCGACGACATGTAGGCGAGGAAGATCAGGCCGACCAGGAGCAAGGCGGTATATTCCGGCGGTCCGAAGCGCAGCGCGAGCGTCGCGAGCGGCGGCGCCACGATCGTCAGCACGATGATGCCGAATGTGCCGGCGATGAAGGAGCCGACCGCCGCGATGCAGAGCGCCGCGCCGGCGCGTCCCTTCCTCGCCATGGCATGGCCATCGATGCAGGTCATGACCGAGGCCGCCTCTCCCGGAATCCGCATCAGGATCGAGGTGGTCGAGCCGCCATATTGCGAGCCGTAATAGATTCCGGCCAGCATGATGACCGCCTGCGTCGCGTTCAGCCCGAAGGTGACGGGCAGGAGGATGCTGATTCCCGACAGCGGCCCGATGCCGGGCAGCATGCCGACCAGCGTGCCGACGAGACAGCCGAGAAAGGCGTACCAGAGATTGCCGGGCTTCAGGGCGATCGAGAAGCCGTGCAGCAGTGCGTCGAGCGTGCCTTCCATGCGCCTCTCCTAGAAGCCCAGCGGGCCGGAGGGCAGCGGCGCCTTGAGAAGCTTGTCGAACAATCCGAAGACCAGGATGACGATGACTAGGCTGAAGACCGTCGCACGCACAATATTGCGCCGCTCGGCGACGACGAGCAGCGCAAGCAGCAGAAGTCCCATCGTGATGACGAAGCCGACCACGGTATAGAGCGTGACGCCGATGGCGGTGGTCAGCACGATCGTCCCGGCGTGCCGGGAATCGCTCCAGTCGAGGCTGGAGAAAGGCGGGCTGGCGCGCCCGCCGATGACGACAAGGCCGCCGAGCAGGATGGTGAACACGGCGACGAGCGTCGGCACAAAGCCCGCACCGGGCATCGACAGCCGTCCCATCGGCAGGTCGCTGCCCAGCGCCAGCACGGCCAGCCCGATCAGCATAAAGGCTGCTCCGGCGGCGTGGTCGGTCCGAAATGTCATGTCCGGTCCCGACCGTGCGCCGTCGTCAGCCGTCGACGCGCCCGATCTGCTGCACGGCCGCCTCGATGCGCCTGGCGTCCGCATCCCAGAAGGCCTGGAATTCCGGCTGGTCCATGTATTCGAGTTCCTGCCCGAGATTGGTCAGCGCGCTCTTGAACTGGTCGGTATGCGCCGCCTGGCGCATCGCCTGCCGCAGATAAGCGATTGCATTATCGGGCGTCCCCCTGGGCGCGAACATCCCGACCCATAGATAATATTCCAGATCGTAGCCAAGCTCTTTCATAGTCGGCACGTCCGGCAGGGCCTTCGAGCGCTTTCCGCCAAAGGACGCCAGCGGCCGCACCTTGCCGGCCTTCACCTGCGCGAGACAGGCGGAGATCGACGAACAGAGCGCCTGCGCATTGTTGCCGAGCAACGCTGTCAGCGCCGGGCCGCCGCCCTGCGTCGGCAGATGTCGCAATTTCAGCCCGGCCGCCTTCATGTAGAGCGCCATCGGGATATGCAGCGCGCCATACAGACCCGACGAGCTGAAGATCAATTCGTCCGGGCGCTTCCTCGCATCGTCGCTGAATTCCTGCAGCGTCCTGTAGGGCGTCTGGTCGTTGACAATGATCACGCAGGGATCGGCGACAAAGCGCGCGATCGGTATGAAGTTGTCGCGCGTGAATTTGGGCGTGCGCCCGAACAGCCTGTCGACTTCCGCGAAGCCCGAGATCGACGTGATGTGCGAGAGGAGCGTGTAGCCGTCGGGCTTTGCGTTTGCTGCGATTGCGCCCCGACGGCGCCGGCCGCGCCCGATTTCGTCTCCAGAACGACCGGATGCTTGACAATCGGCTCCAGCACGACCGTCAGCGGCCGCGTGACCACTTCCGAGGCGCCGCCGGGCGGAAAAGGATTGATGATGGTGATGGTTCGTGACGGATAGGCGTCCTGGGCGAAGGACGGCTTCAGCTTGAGCGCGGCAAGCGACGCAGCCGAGCCCGCGACAAAACGGCGTCTGTCCACGAATTCCTCCCTACGGTCTGCCCCGGCTTGTTGCGCCGGCAAATTTTTATGCCGGCAGGATAGCGGGCAGGCAGGGAGGCGTCGAGGATCAATCGAGGATCGCGACGGCGCGCGTCCAGCCCGCGGAGCCGCCGCGCACCTTCACCGGGAAGCAGGAGACGGTAAAGCCCGACGCCGGCAACGCCTCGAGATTGTGCAGTTTCTCGATGTGGCAATAGCCGATCTCGCGCCCGGCCTTGTGACCTTCCCAGATCAGTCGCGCGTTGCGGGTCGCGGCATACTTCTCCCTGGTGTGCACGAATGGAGCGTCCCAGCTCCAGCCGTCGGTTCCGGTCACGCGCACGCCGCGCTCCAGCAGCCACAGCGTAGCCTCCCGTCCCATGCCGCAGCCTTTGGCGACATAATCGGGACGACCATACGCCGCCCCCGCCGAGGTGTTGACGACAACGATCTCGAGCGGCGCGAGCGTGTGGCCGATGCGCTCCAGCTCCGCCTCGACATCCTTCGCAGTTGCGACATAGCCGTCGGGAAAATGCCTGAAGTCGAGCTTCACTCCCGGATTGAAGCACCAGTCGAGCGGCACCTCGTCGATGGTGATTGCCCGCTTGCCGCCGTCCATGGTCGAGGCGAAATGCCAGGGCGCGTCGAGATGCGTCGTGCAATGCGTGGAAAGCTTCACCCATTCGATCGCCCAGCCCTCGCCGTCCGGCAGATCGCTTTCCTTCAAGCCTGGAAAGAACTTCACCACGTCGGGCGCGGATTGCCTGTGATCGACATATTCGATGGTCGGCCCGTAGCCCGGCGGATCGGCCGCGACGTCGTTTTCGAGCGGGACGGAAATGTCGATGATCCGGCGGGGCATTGGCTTTCCAATGGTCAGGCACCCTGAGAGTCCGTTCGTCTCTGCGCAAGCGGATACCCAGAAACCCTGCCCTGGATTTCCGCTTGCGCGGGAATGCGCGGAGGAAGCGGGAGCCTCAATAGCGAACGGTCAATTCGGCGCGGCATCAGCAAGGTCGGACGCCATGATCTCGGCCTTGCGGCCCTTGACTTCCGAGACGTCGAAATTCAGCTCGACCTTCACGCCGTTGGGGTCGAACAGGAAGAGCTGGTAAAGTCCCTGATCGTTCACCTGCCGCTCCTTGAACTCGACATTGTGCTTCTTCAGGTGCGCAATCATGTCCTCCAGACCGGTGGTGCGGAAGGCAATGTGATCGATCACGCCGGAACCGCGCACCGCCTGCGATTCCTGCCCGAGATATTTCATGCGGTTGTCGGTGACCTTGGCGCCGCCCTGCGTCAGGTGCAGCACGTCGCGGTCGCCGAGATAGAGCCAGTAGACGGGGAACTTGAAATCTGGATGCGGGCCGACCCTGAAGCCGAGCACATCGACATACCAGTCCTTGGTGGCCTCGATGTCCTCGGCCTGCAACAGGAAATGCTCCATGTATGTAAGCGGCACGGCGATATCCTCCGTTGTCGGGCTGCATTTGCGCGGCAGCCATCGTTGGGGGACAGCTTAGCTGCTGTGCAGGGCCTGTCCAGAACCGGTCGCGCGTGACCTTTCCCCGCAAGGCGAGAGTCGGGGGATCAAAGGCCCAGATAAAACTTCCGGATCAGGTCGTTGTTGTTGAGCGCGTCCGCCGAGTCGCCCTGGAACGCGATCCGGCCATGCACGATCACGTAACCGGAATCGGCGATGCGGATCGCCTGGGTGAAATTCTGCTCCGCCATCAGCACAGTCAACGCGTATTTCGTCTTGAGATCGCGAATCGCATCGATCGTGCGGCTCACCAGCACCGGGGCAAGGCCGACCGAGGGTTCGTCGATCAGGAGGATTTTCGGCGCCAGCATCAACGCGCGCGCGAGCGCCAGCATTTGCTGCTCGCCTCCGCTCATCGAGCCGGCGAGCTGGCGCCGCCGCTCGGCGAGTCGCGGAAACGTCTCGAAGCAGAAATCGAGATTCTGGTTCTTCCTGGCGCGCGCGGTCTTGCGGAAGGCGCCGAGCAGCAGATTTTCCTCGACCGTCAGGCGCGGGAAGAGCCGCCGGCCCTCCGGCACCAGTGCGATGCCGAGATCGACGATCTCCTCCGGCGGCATGCCGATCAGGTCGTGCGACTTGCCGTCGATTTCGGCGACGATACGCCCCTGTGTCGGGCGGCAAACGCCCATGATGCACTTGATCAGCGTGCTCTTGCCGTTGCCGTTGGTGCCGAGCAGCACCACGGTCTTGCCGTTGTCGATGCGCATCGAGACGTCCTCGATCACGCGCACTGCGCCGTAGCCGGCGTGAATGCCCTCGATCAGGATGCTATTGGCCAAGATACGCCCTCTCGACTTCCGGGTCGCGGATCACCTCGTTCGGATCGCCGTCGCCGATCTTCTTGCCCGAAACCAGAACCACCAGCCGCTGCGAAAAGCTCATGACGGCGGCCATGATATGCTCGATCAGGATGATCGTGACCCCGCGCTCGTTCATGCGGATCAGCAGCGCCACGATGTCCTTCACCTCCGAGCTCGACAATCCGGCCATCGCCTCGTCGGCGATCAGAAGTTTCGGCTCCGCCGCCATGGCGCGGGCAAGTTCCAGCTTGCGCATCTCGACCTGGGTGAGATCGCGCGGCATCTTGCGCGCCTTGTGCTCGAGCGAGACGAGACGGAGCATTTCGTGGCATCGCTCATCGAGACCTTCCTCGGTGAGCGTGACATCGGGACGCGTCTTGACGGTGTAGAGCAGCGGGACGCGGATATTCTGCGCGACCGTGAGCGTATGGAACGGGCGCGGAAGCTGGAAGCTGCGCGCCATGCCGAGATGCGTGCGCTGGTGGGCGAGCAGGCCGTTCATCGGCCTGCCCTCGAAGTGCACGCTGCCGGTTTCGTTGGTCAGCGTGCCGCACAGGCAATTGACCAGGGTGCTCTTGCCGGAGCCATTAGGCCCGATCAGTCCAAGCCGCTCGCCGGGGGCGACGTCGAGGTTGATGCCGTCGAGCGCGATGAAGCCGCCGAAGCGCTTGCCGAGATTCTCGATGCGCAGGAGCGGCGCGGTCATGGCGTTTCCTCCGCGGGATCGTGCAGGGGAATTTCGGGTTCCTCCTTGTGCCGCACGAATTTCTGGAACAGGCCGACGATCCCGTTTGGCGCGATGATGACGAAGCCGACGAGCAGAAGCCCGACGACGAGCAGGCTCACGGCCGATGAGATCGTGACCGTCGCATATTGCTGCAGGCTGCCGAGCAGCACGGCGCCGAGCAGCGGGCCGACCCAGCTGGTGGTGCCGCCGATCATCGGCATGGCGATGGAGTTCACCGCATAGGCGAGGCCGAAGGCGGAGGAGGGCTCGAGGAAGCCGATGTAATAGGGGAACGGCGCGCCGGCCATGCCCATGAAGGCGCCGGACAGCGTGGTCGCGACCAGCTTCAGGCGCAATGTCGGAACGCCCGACGCTTCGGCGGCGAGTTCGTCGTCGCGGATCGTGGCAAAGCCGTATCCGAGCTGCGAACGCTCGATGCCGCGCGCGACCGTGAGCGCAATGACGGACAAAACCATCATCAGCAGGAACAGATATTCCACATAGTTGCCGATGAGTGGAACGGTCGCGGGGCGGATCACGTAGGCCCCACGCGAGCCCCCGACATAATCCCAGTTCACGATGAGCGTCTGCAGCACGACCGCGAGCGCAAGCGTCGCGATCGCGAAGAACACCCCCCGCAGGCGCAGCGTCAGATAGCCGGTGCCGAGACCGACGAGGCCCGCGATCAAGCCGCCAAGCAGCATGAAAACGGGGATCGGCATGTAGGTGATGCCCTGCGCGAGCCAGGCGATGCTTTCGGGCAGATAGCGGTTGGCGAAATTCGGGAACTTGGTCAACGCCACGGTGGTGTAGGCGCCCATCGCGAAGAAGGCGGCGGAGCCGAAATTCACATAGCCGCAATAGCCGCCAAGGATGTTCCAGGCTGTGGCGAGCACGATGAATTGCAGGACGGTATAGCCCGCGAAGAAGATGTAATCGTTGCCGTATTGCCGCGCGATGAAGAACAGCGCGAGTCCGACCGCGAGCGATACGAGGAAGAAGACAGGCGTGCGCATCTACCGCCCCATGATTCCGGCGGGGCGGAACGCAAGCGTCAGCAGCAGGAAGCCGAACGCGACCGCGGGCGCCCAGGACGGGCCGTAAAAGGTGGAGGTCAGACTCTCCATGATGCCAAGCAGCAGCGCGCCAATCACCGTGCCGGGAAGACTTCCAAGCCCGCCCAGCACGCAGATCGCGAATACGCGGCCGATATATTCGCGTCCGACCGAGGGCTCCACCGGCTGGATCACGATGAGCAGCGCGCCCGCGATCGAGGCAGTCGCGATCGAGATGCCGAAGGCGATACGCTTGATGCGGATGGGATCGGCGGCCATCAGCTGCAACGCAAACTGGTCCTGCGCCACCGCCATGATCGCGCGGCCGGTATAGGTGCGCGTCAGATAGAGCTGCAGGCCGCCGAGCAGCAGCATGGAGATGATGAAGGGGATCAGCATGCGCAGTGGAAGATCGAACATGCCGATGCGGATCGTCTCGTCGATATAGGGCGCGGAGACATAGCGATAGTCGACGCCGAAGACGAGGATCAGCACCACCTCGGTGACGAACAGGAGCCCGAAGAAGAAGGCAAGGCCGCGCAAGGCCTCCTGTCCGCGTTTCTCGAACGATACGTAATAGACCTGATAGATCGCGGCTCCGAGATAGTAGAAGGCCGGCAAGGCGAGAATGCTGACGAGGATGGGATCGAGCCCAAGCCGGCTGCTCGCGATATAGGCAATGTAGGAACCGAGAATGATGAAGGCGGGATGAGCGATGTTGACGATGTCGAGAATGCCGAAGGAGATCGACACGCCCACCGTCACGGCGGCGTAGAAGCCGCCCAGCAGAATTCCCGCAATCAGTGCGTTGATCAACAACTCAACCGGAAAGTCCATGCCGCCCCCCGCCGGTTCAGGGAATCGGTCGCAGCAACGAAGTAAGCGGCCCTGTCGTCAGGAATAGGAAGGCGGATTGTCCCGTCACGTTTCCCCCAATGGCGTCTTGTTCTTGAATTCGGCGTCTTGTTCTTGGAATACATTGTGTCGGATGGCTGCGCGGTTGGCTAGCCTTTTTGGAGAGCGCGCGGCGGCATGGGGACGCACAGTCCCGCTGCGCGTCCCGTGGGAGCGCGGCAAGACTTCTTCGCTATTCGGCTTACGGCAAGCAAGGACCCGCGCGAAAGGTGGGCGCGCCGGTCAGGCCGCGCGGCGGACGGTATCGGGAATCGCGAGCGGCTTGTTCGGGCTGTCGAGGAATTCCACCGTCATGAACACGAGGTCCGTGTCGCCGATATTTTCCAGATCGTGCACCTTGAACTCGCCGGGACCGTAGCTCTCGTGACGGGTTTCCCCGGGCTGGTAGGTGTATTCGACGGTGGTGCCGTCCATCAGGTGCTGGCGGCCCTTGCCGGCATTGATGGCGCTCCAGAAATAATTCAGCACATGGCGGTGGAAGCCGAAGCGCTCGCCGGGCCTCAGCCTGATGGTCCAGACCCGTACCTTGTCGCTCTCCGAAATCAGCGCATTGCCGACGCAGCCGTTCGGGTTGCGGCGCTCGCGCTCGAAATCGGCCGCGATCGCGTCGGGCCAGGGTGTCTTGTCGTGACGCAGGGAGGATTTTTCCTTCATGCTCAGCGCCATTGCATTGTCCTCCGCCATGAGATGTGCCCCACTATACATCGGACCCGAGGCGGTCAGGAAGTCGGCGTGACGGCGGCGCAGGGCAGCAGAGTGGGCAGGATCCTCGTCATCGGCGGGTCGATGAGTGGGCTTTTTGCCGGGTTGATGCTGCGGCGCAATGGCTGGGACGTCGACATCTGCGAGCGCACGCCGGAAGAACTCGCGGGGCGCGGCGCGGGGATCGTCGCGCAGCCGGCGCTGATCGCCACGCTCGAGGAACTCGGGCTCGACGCGGCGGAGCTGGGCGTGCGGATCGCCACGCGGCGGCTTCTGGATCGCGGCGGCCGGATTGTCCTCGAGCACGATTGCCCGCAGGTGCTGACCGCATGGGAGAGGGTCTATCGCCTGCTGTGCGCGGCGTTCCCCGCGGAGCATTACCATAGCGGGCGCGAATTCGTGTCCGCGCGCGAGACGGCGAACGGGGTTGCGGTCCGGTTTGCAGACGGCCGCGTTGCCGAAGCCGATCTCCTTGTCGGCGCCGACGGGTTGCGCTCGTCCGTGCGCGGGCAGGTCCGGCCGGACGCGCAGCCGCTTTATGCCGGCTATGTCGGCTGGCGCGCGCTGATCGCGGAGGATGCGATGCCGCCCGCGATCCATCGTGATCTGTTCGACGCCATGACCTTCTGCCTGCCGCCGGGCGAGCAGATGCTGGGCTATCCCGTCGCGGGGCCGCACAACGACCTGCGCGCGGGAAAGCGCCGCTACAACATGATCTGGTATCGCCCCGCGGATGCGGCGACGGAATTGCCGGATCTGCTCACGGACGAGAGCGGGATTCGGCACGACGTCTCGATCCCGCCTCCGCTCATTCGCCGCGCCGCGATCGAGGCGATGCGCGCGGACGCGGCGCGGCTCTTGGCGCCGCAATTCGCGGAGCTTCTGGGCGGCGTGGAGCGCCCGATCTTGCAGCCGATCTACGATCTCGAAAGCGAACGTCTCGCCTTCGGGCGCGTCGCCCTCGTCGGCGACGCCGCCTTTGTCGCGCGCCCGCATGTGGCGGCCGGCGTGCTGAAGGCGGCGGACGATGCGCGTGCGCTTGCCGAGGCTCTGTCCGCGCATGCGGATATTCCGGCGGCACTCGCCGCTTTCGAATGCGCACGGCTGCCGTTAGGCCGCCGGATGGTCGCCCGGGCGCGGCATCTCGGCGCCTATCTGCAGGCTTCGCGCAACGAGACCGAACAGGCGCAGTCCGACCGCTACAGCGTGCCCGAGGCGGTGCTGCGCGAGACGGCGCTGACGGATTTCTGATCCTTACTTCCCGCGTTTACGTTTCACGCCAGATTTCTCCTCCAGCACCGCGCAGACCGCTGCCGTGTCGTCCATCGCATGCCCGGATGCCATCGCCGCGTCATAGACCGGCACCGTGGCATCGAACAGCGGGGTCGCCGCGCCGATCGCGCGCGCGAAGTCTCCGATCACCTGCATGTCCTTCTGCCATACGCCGATCTTCATCGTGGGCTCGTCGTAGCGGTTCCTCACCATCATCGGCCCGCGCAATTCGAGGATGCGCGAATTGCCGACGCCGGAGGTGGCGAACTTCAGGATCGTTTCGGGCGCGAGCCCGGCCTTCATCCCAAGCACCATCGCCTCCGCGCTGGCCACATTGTGGATCGCGACGAGGAGGTTCGCGACATACTTCATCCTGCTGCCGTTGCCGAAGGCACCGAGGTCGTGCGTCGCGCGCGAGAAGGCGGCGAACAGCGGTTTCAGCCTGCGGATCGCGGCGGTGTCCCCGCTCGCATAGATCACGATGTCGCCGGCCTTCGCCTGCGCGCCGGTGCCGCTGACCGGGCAGTCGAGCATGGTGTGGCCGGCCCTGCTCAGCGCGCGCTGCGCCTTCAGCTTGTCGTCGAGCGTGAAGGTCGAGGCTTCGACGACGATGCGCTTCGGCAGCCTGGCCGCCGCGATCTCGGCCGCGACCGCGTGCAGGGCTTCGGGCTTCGGCAGGGACGTGATGATGACGGGTGCCGCTGCCGCCACGGCCGCCGCGTCCGCGAGAATCTCGACGCCGGCCCTGGCGAGTTCGCGGCGGCGCTTGGCGTCGGTGTCGTGGCCGGTGACCGCCCAGCCGTTCTTCATCAGGTTGAGCGCGAAGGCCCCGCCCATGATGCCGAGGCCGACGATGCCGACCGTTCGTTTGCGCCTCGTCATGCCGGCCTTCCTGGCGCGGCCGGCCGGTCGAAGCGGGTCAGGCGAGCAGCCGGCCGGCGAGGATCATCGCGGCCGAGATGCCGAGCACGGCAAATGTCATCGCCATGCCGGTGACGCGATAGCGGAAATCCTCCGGCTCGCGCGCGAGCCCGAAGGCATGGGTCAGGCGGCCGGCAAGAAGGACGATGCAGAGCGCGTGAATTGCGGGCCAAGGCCAATCCTGCATTTCCACGAAGGAAAGCAGGATCAGCGCGATCGGTACATATTCCGCGAAATTCGCCTGGACGCGCATGCTTCGCTCCAGCGCGTGCTGTCCCCCGTGGCCTATCGGGACGCCCGCGGCGCGCCTGAGGCGGATGACCCGCACCGACAGGACGATGAGCATCACGGCCAGAAGCGAAGCATAGAGCGGGACGATCACGAGCGGCATGAAGGGCTCCGACGAACCTGACGATCACTTCATTACGCACAGCGCCGGAAAAGGGATCATGCCGCATCACTTGATCGCCTGCGGATTGATCGGGCTGCCGGTGCCGCCGGTGATGATCAGCGGCGGGCCACAGAAGAAGAATTCGTAGATATTGTCCTTGGCGCAATCCTCGGCAAGCTCCTTGAGGTAGAACATCTCGCCCATGCACAGCCCCATCGCCGGGATCACCACCCAGTGCCAGGGCTGGTTCGCTTCCGTGGTCTCGTTCGGACGCACTTCCACGCCCCATGTATCGGAGCAGATCGCCGCGATGTCCTTCTCGTGGCACCAGTAGCAGTTCTCGAATTTCACGCCCGGCGCATCGCCGCCCGCATAGCCGCCCCATTCGCCTTAGCTCAGGCAGCGCTCCATCTGGCCGGTGCGAATGATGACGAAGTCGGCCTTCTTGATTTCCACACCTTGCTTCTTTGCGCAGGCGTCAAGCTCGTCGTTGGATATGCCCTCGCCGTCCTTCAGCCACGGCACGCCGCGGAAGCGCGCGATGTCGAGCAAGACGCCGCGGCCATTCATCTTGGCCCTGGAATGCTCGATGCCCAGCACCGAAAGGCCGCGCGAGTCGATCTTGCGCGGATCGTGGCCGTTATAGGCCTTGTCCTCATAGAAGATGTGGCCGAGCGCGTCCCAGTGCGTCGCGCCCTGCACGCACAGATTGAGCGTGTCGTCGGCATATCGGATCTTGTTCCAGTCCTGCTGACCGGCGACGGCGTCGGTGCCCGTTGCGAGCATTTGATGAATCGGATTGAAGCGGCCGCCGAACAATCCGGTCTGCGGGCCGTTGCGGTCGAGCGGAATGCCGAGCGCAAAGACCTTGCCGGTCCGGATCAGTTTCGAGGCTGCGACAATGTGCTCGGGCTCGATGAGATTGAGGGTTCCGATATGGTCGTCCTTGCCCCAGCGGCCCCAGTTCGACAGCTTTTTCGACGCTTCTTCGATGGCCGCGCGGCCGACCTTGATGTCCATGAACCCTCCCTTGCGTCGGCGATTGATGCCTGCCGGCTTTTTCTGCCGGGGAATATTCTAGGGCTTCGGCCGGTTTCGTCCATGCCGGTCTGCGGAAGGCAGCTATCCGCCCTCGCCAAAAGGAGTTCGACGTGATCCGTATACTCTCGACTGCCGCCCTTGTTCTGATGCTCACATCGACGACGTCCGCTCGCGCCGCCGACGTGGTGGAGGAGTGGGCGAGCATCAAGGTCCCGCCCGCGCCCCAGCTCAAGCCCGTCACCGTCGATCCCAGAACGACGGCATTGCTGATGCTCGATTTCATGAACCAGAATTGCGGGCAGCGGCCCCGCTGCGTGGCTTCCCTGCCGGCGATGAAGGTGTTGCTCGAGAAGGCGCGGGGCGCGGGCGTGGCCGTGGTCTACACCCTGATCGCGAACACGACGATCGCGGACGTGCGGCCCGAGGTGGCGGCGATGCCGGGCGAGCCTTCCGTGCTGTCGGGGCCAAACAAGTTTCTGCGGACCGACCTCGAGAAGATACTGAAGGACAAGGGCATCACGACCGTGATCGCGGTCGGCACCGCCGCCAACGGTGCGGTGCTGGCCACCGCAAGCGCAGCCGCTCTGTCCGGGATGAATGTGATCATCCCCGTCGACGGCATTTCGTCCGCCGACGCCTATGCCGATCAATACACGACCTGGCATTTCGCCAATGCGCCGGGCGTGGCGCCGAAGTCGACGCTGACCAGGAGCGACATGATCAAGTTCTAAGTGGTGGACTCATAAGCTCTGGTCCAGAGTCGGACTGACGCGAGGGCGACTGCGGCAAGGAAGTTTCTTGCGAGTTTGTCGAAGCGCGTGGCGATAC
>JACAEG010000176.1 GCA_013388965.1 Pseudorhodoplanes sp.
GGGCCAGGGCTTCCTGCAGACGCATCAGCCCGAACATCCGGTGATGCGCGCGCTGATTTCCGGCAACCGCGATGCGTTCTACGACACCGAGATCGCGCAGCGCGAGGCGACCGGCTATCCGCCGTTCGGCCGGCTCGCCGCGCTGATCGTGTCGGGCGGCGACAGGCACGAGACGGAGAATTACGCGCGCGCGCTCGCCCGCGCCGCGCCGCTCGACGAGAGCGTGCGCGTGCTGGGGCCGGCGGAGGCGCCGCTCGCCGTGGTGCGCGGGCGCCACCGCTTCCGCCTGCTGGTGAAGTCGCCGCGCGCGTTCGATCTCTCCGCATATCTCCGCGGCTGGCGCGCGCATGCGCCCAAGACCAAGGGCAATCTCAAGCTCGAGATCGACGTCGATCCGCAGAGTTTTTATTGAGGCTTTTCCAAGCTGATAATGCTTTGCACGAACACCTCTGATAGGTTGCAGGCGAACAACCGCCGGATCGAATTGAACCGAGATGGATTGGACAGAAGCGGAAATCCGATTGATTATCGAGGATCATTTCTCAATGCTCGAAAAGCAAATGAGGAATATTCCTTACAACAAATCTGAGCATCGACGATTACTGCAAAATAAGATTGGGCGCTCCGAAGCCTCAATCGAATTCAAGCATAGAAATATCTCCGCAATACTAGAACTTCTCGGCTTCGAGATACTGACGGGATATCTCCCAGCAAAGAACTATCAGAATCTCTTGGCCCGGATTATCGAAGAGACGATCTCTGCAACGAAATTCCAAAGTCAACCTGTTACTCCGGAGGATACATACGAACTGAGTGAGACTGGCACACTATTTTCTGAGGCGCCGCCGGAGAAATTATTGCATGCAGTCAACGTCCCCGAACACATCCGACGGCTTGCGAAAAGATTCGACCCGGTGCTGAGGGATATGCAGAACAGGAAGCTTGGTATCGCGGGCGAAAGACGCATTTACGAGCGCGAAATCGAATTACTCAAACAGAGTGATCGACTGGACTTAGCCAAAAAGGTCGAGTGGACGTCACAGGAAAGAGGCGATGGCGCGGGATATGACATTAAATCATTCAATACAGACGGGAGCGAGAAGTTCATAGAAGTCAAGACCACATTTGGTTCGAAACGAACTCCTTTCTATATTAGCGACAACGAGTTGGAGTTTTCTCGCGAGGCCGGGCAGCGCTATCGTCTAAATCGAGTATACGATTTTCGAAAGGGGGCTGCCTTCTACGAGCTCAATGCGCCACTTGATAAGTTCGTGTTCTTATCGTCAGTGGTGTATCGAGCGGGGTTTGACGAACCCTAGATTTTCCGATTGTTGGATGGGCGCGCGCATGCGCCCAAGACCAAGGGCAATCTCAAGCTCGAGATCGACGTCGATCCGCAGAGTTTTTATTGAGGCGGCGCGCCATACTCTCCGCCGTCATGCGCGGGCTTGACCCGCGCATCCCGCTTAGGTTGGCACCGTGCGTCCCTAAGCGGGATGGCCGGGACAAGCCCGGCCATGACGGTCGAGTTCACCTCTCCCCGCTTCAGCGGGGAGAGGGAAAGAAAAGTCACGTCACGAATTTCAGCCCGACGATGCCGGCGACGATCAGCGCGATGCAGGACAGCCGCGCCGCGGTCGCGGGCTCGCCGAAAAGCACGATGCCGAGAATGACGGTCCCGACCGCGCCGATGCCGGTCCACACTGCATAGGCCGTGCCGACCGGCAGCGACTTCAGCGCCAGCCCGAGCAGCACGATGCTGACGATCATCGCGGTGACCGTCCACACCGACGGCCACAGCCGCGTGAAGCCGTCGGTGTATTTCAGGCCGATCGCCCAGCCGGTCTCGAACAGGCCGGCAATGAAAAGAATGATCCACGCCATCGGGGCACTCCGCATCCGGCGAATGAATGAATGTGAGAGGAATCCCTGCAACCAGTCGTCGCGGTCCGGTCAGCGCCGGGTCAGCGCGAACGCAAATTGCGTGCCCGCTCCCGCATAGGCGAGCTTGATCCACTGCATCGCCATCGGCTCGAGATAGCGGGATGCCTTGAGCGGGCCCGCATCGATCGCCTCGAAGCCGATCTCCTCGGCCAGCGTCTGCACGATCTTCTTCGCGTCGGCATCGTCGCCGGCGACGAACATCGCGGGCTTCACCGGAAAGTCGCGCGCCTTCTGCATGTTGTCGGCGCCCGTGGTGTTGAAGGCTTTCACCACGCGCGCACCCTGCGCCAAGAGGCCGACCGTCTCGCCGGCGGAATCGTCGAAGCCCAGCGCCAGGTCGCGATCAGGCGTCAGCGGGTTGGTGGCATCGACGAGAACCCTTCCGTCCAGCGGCCCGAGCGCGTCGATCACCGCCGGTATCTCGCCCCACGGCACCGCGAGCAGGACAACCTCGGCCTCGCGCGCGGCCTCGCTTGGCCCGGCGACGCCAAACCCTTCCGCCGCCAGCGCCTTCGCCTTGTCGCCGGCAGCCTCGCGCATCGCATAGGTGACGCCGTGACCCGCCGCCTTCCAGGCATTTCCCAGCGCGCGGCCGACCTTGCCGCTGCCAACGATCGCGATCCGCATGATGATTCCTCGCCGCGTGGATTTCCCGGACCGAGGTGGGTCTGACGGGCAGGGCGCGCAAGTGACCCGGCCGGCATTGCGCTCCCCTTCCCTTGGAAGGGGGGCCGGGGCGGGATCACCGGATCTCGCTCCTGACGCGATTGCGGACCCCCACCCGGCGTGCTTCCGCGCGTCGGCCACGCGCCATTCAGGGGAGGCATGGGCGCCCTCTCCCCGCCTTGCGGGAAGAGGCGGCGTGCCGACGCACGCTCGCGCAGTGCGACTTTTGAGCCGTTTTCAAGGGCTTGTGCTTGTTGCACCGCCGTTATGCCTGTGTTAGCAACCCCCTCGATTTCGGACAGGTGCGGAACCCTCCGCGACGAACGACGGAATCGGAATTCCCATTGAATTCCAATGGTTTATGCCGGCCCCCGGTGGCGCTGGCGTGCGGGTGGGCTTTTAGCGTGACGGGGCCTCGATGGCAGGCGAAGAACCGATCGTATCCGGCATGGCGGGGCGCTATGCCACCGCGTTGTTCGAACTCGCAGTGGAAGAGCGGCAGCTCGACAAGGTGAAGGCGGATCTCGACGCCTTCGACAAGCTGGTCAGCGAATATGCCGAGCTCGACCGGCTGGTGCGCAGCCCGGTCTTTTCCTCGGACGAGCAGACCAGGGCGCTCGCCGGCGTGCTCGACAAGGCCGGGATCGGCGGCATCGCCGGAAACTTCCTCAAGGTCGTCGCCTCCAACCGCCGCCTGTTCGCAATCCGCGACATCGTGAAGACCTTCCGCAAGATGGTCGCCGCCCACAAGGGCGAGGTGACCGCCGAGGTCACGGTCGCCGAGCCGCTGAAGGACGAGCATCTTTCCGCGCTGAAGGCCGCGCTCAAGGGCGTCACCGGCAAGGACGTCGATCTGAACGTGAAGGTGGAGCCGACCATCATCGGCGGGCTGATCGTGAAGCTCGGCAGCCGCATGGTCGATTCCTCGCTCCGCACCAAACTCAACTCGATCAAATTCGCCATGAAAGAGGCACGCTGATGGACATCCGCGCCGCAGAAATCTCGAACATTCTCAAAGAGCAGATCAAGAATTTCGGCCAGGAGGCGGAAGTCTCCGAGGTCGGCCAGGTGCTCTCCGTCGGCGACGGCATCGCGCGCGTCTACGGCCTCGACAATGTCCAGGCCGGCGAGATGGTGGAGTTCGAGAACGGCACGCGCGGCATGGCGCTCAACCTCGAGACCGACAACGTCGGCATCGTGATTTTCGGCGCCGACCGCGAGATCAAGGAAGGCCAGACCGTCAAGCGCACCCGCGCCATCGTGGACGTGCCGGTCGGCAAGGGCCTGCTCGGCCGCGTGGTCGACGCGCTCGGCAATCCGATCGACGGCAAGGGCCCGATCAAGGCCGAGAAGCGCATGCGGGTGGACGTGAAGGCGCCCGGCATCATCCCGCGCAAGTCCGTGCATGAGCCGATGGCCACCGGCCTGAAGGCGATCGACGCGCTGATCCCGATCGGCCGCGGCCAGCGTGAGCTGATCATTGGCGACCGCCAGACCGGCAAGACCGCGATCGCGCTCGACACCATCCTGAACCAGAAGCCGCTCAACGCCACCGGCGACGAAAAGGTCAAGCTCTACTGCGTCTATGTCGCGGTCGGGCAGAAGCGCTCCACCGTTGCGCAATTCGTGAAGGTGCTGGAGGAGCAGGGCGCGCTGGAATATTCGATCATCGTCGCGGCGACCGCGTCCGATCCGGCCCCGATGCAGTTCCTGGCGCCGTTCGCCGGCTGCACCATGGGCGAGTATTTCCGCGACAACGGCATGCACGCCGTGATCATCTATGACGACCTGTCCAAGCAGGCCGTCGCCTACCGCCAGATGTCGCTGCTGCTGCGCCGCCCGCCCGGCCGCGAGGCCTATCCCGGCGACGTGTTCTATCTCCACTCGCGCCTGCTCGAGCGCGCGGCGAAGATGAACGACGAGAACGGCGCCGGCTCGCTCACCGCCCTGCCGGTCATCGAGACGCAGGCCAACGACGTGTCCGCCTACATCCCGACCAACGTCATCTCCATCACCGATGGCCAGATCTTCCTCGAAACCGACCTGTTCTTCCAGGGCATCCGCCCGGCGGTGAATGTCGGTCTCTCCGTGTCGCGCGTGGGATCGTCGGCGCAGACCAAGGCGATGAAGAAGGTCGCCGGCAAGA
>JACAEG010000081.1 GCA_013388965.1 Pseudorhodoplanes sp.
CCGTGATCCAGCGCCTGACCGGTTTCGAAGCGGCGATCGCCAATACCCGGAGCACCGAGGGTCCGGCGGTGGAGATCCGCCGCGATCCCAAACGCAGCGCGATCGGCCTCGACGACCTCGCCGTCCGCCTTCCGAACGGACAACCGCTGCTCGCTCGCACCAAGGCCGCGCTCAGCGCCGGCGAACATGTGCTGCTGACCGGTCCCTCGGGTTCCGGCAAGTCGACATTGTTCCGCACGCTCGCCGGCGTCTGGCCGTTCGGCAGCGGCTCGGTCGCACTGCCGCAGGATGCGAAGCTCATGATCCTTCCGCAGCGGCCGTATTTTCCGATTGCGACTCTGGCCGCGGCCATCGCCTATCCGGGGCAGCCGGGCGCCTTCGCGCACGAGGAGATCGTCGCCGCGCTGAATGCGGTCGGGCTGCCGAAGCTTGCGGAGCGGCTCTACGAGGAGGGGCACTGGAACCGCACGCTGTCTCCCGGCGAGCAGCAGCGGCTGGCGCTCGCGCGCGCGCTCCTGCAGCGGCCCGATTTCCTGTTCCTGGACGAAGCCACGGCGTCGCTGGACGAGCCGTCGGAAGCGTCGCTCTACCGCATGCTGCATGAGCGTCTGAAGAACACCACGATCGTGTCCATCGGACATCGCTCCACGCTGGAAGCCTTCCACCAGCGCCGCATGGCACTCACACGGACGGGAGATCGCTTCGGACTGACGGAGGGCAAGACCCAGCCGGCGGAGGCCTAGATCGGCCGCAAAGGGCGTTTCCGCCGGCCGGCTCGCGTTCCCGCCATGACGCTTTCAGTCCCACCGGCGCGCTTGCGGCCAGGGTGCCGACCGCGTCACCCGGTGCCAGCCGCAAGCGAAGATCGTCAGCAGCACGGCACCCGCGGCGACGGGGACGACCAGAAAACTCCACGACAGGTCGTTCCAGACGATCAGCAGCGGATTGATGCCCGCCGGCGGATGGAAGGTCCGGGTTTCGTGCATCGCGACCATCGACAGGCCAACCGCCAGCGCGGCCGCCCAGGCCTGCGGCCCGGTCAGCTTCACGACCATGATCCCGATCAGCGCGCACACGACATGCCCGCCGATCAGCGCGCGCGGCTGCGCGGGCGGCGCATCCGGCAAGCCCATGACGAGGACGATCGACGTCGCGAATGGAATCACGGCCAGCGGAAAGTCCCACTGGAGCGAAAGAAATTCCATGATCCCGATGGCGACGGCCCCGCCGACCGCGCCGGCCAGCATCTGAGCACGCGGATGCATGATCTTCATGGCGCCCGACCGCGAGGCCCGCAGGCGAAAGAGAAAGGGCGGCGACATCGCTGTCGCCGCCCCATCCGAGAACGACCCACTCTGAAGAGTCAGGTTTACTTCAGAGCGTTGAGGGTGGTGTCGCCCTTGAACGAGACGATGAATGTGTCGCCGCACCAGCTGTTCGACGGGTTGCCGAGCGTCGACACCAGGAAGGCGGTGCAGTCGAGATCGTCCTGATCCGTGCCGTGGTAGCGCAGGTCCAGCGTCAGGGCCTTGTAGGTGAACGCAAGGCCGGCGTTGTAATAGGTGTAGCTCGGATTTACGTAACCCGCGCCAATGAACGCATCCTTCTCGATCCACCAATGACCGACTTCGCCCGAGATGAAGGAGCCGAGGTCGCCCATCTTCCACGGCGTGACCCACTTCAGGGTACCCGAGGCGTAAAGTCCCGCAGCGTCGCCCGGAATGCCGAGGCCGAGATTTGCCAGCGTGTCGAAGGTCTCGCTGTAGTTCAGCACGTCAGGCGAATAGAAGGCGTTGGCGCCGACAACGAGGTCCGGGGTAATCGCATAGGCGAGCTTGGCGTAGACTTCCCAGAAGTCGCTGTTGTCCGTGAAGCCGTTCCAGATCTCCTTCGGGTAGTAATAGTAGAGGAACCCGAGGTCGAGCGAGAAGGCGCCCCAGGTGTTGCGCCAGCCGCCGTAGAAGTCGATTTCCGCCGACGGGTTCGTGAAGCCGTAGGCCGGAGAGCTCGGCCAGTCGATCGCGTAACCTGCCACGCCGACATAGAAGGTGCCGATCGGGGTAAAGAATTGCGGCTCGAAATAGGCCGACGCCGAGGCACCCTTGTTCGACTGGGAGACGCCGCGGAAATTGTAATCCGACATGACGGATGCGCCGAAGGCGACATCCCAGGTCGGCGCAGGTGCCGGCGGCGGGGCCGCCTTGGTGACCATCTTGCCGAGATCGGCGGCGCTGGCCTGAGAAACCGAAGCGGCTATCGCAATCACCGCCGGGAGGAGAAACTTCTTCATCGCATGCCCCTGTTCTTAACTCTCGTAGCGACCTGGCTTCTCCGGCTTCCCGTCCGAATCGCCTGACGCCCCCAATCCAAACTTGTCATAAAGTTAACACATGAGAACTGCGGCGCCGAAAGGCGAAAGGCGCATCAATCGCCGCCTTTTTGTGCAATCCCGCGAGAAACGCTGGCGTTTTCGGGGCCTTTTGCAACAATCTCACTGAGTGTTGCAATGGCGCCACGGATCTGATTGCGGCCTGAATTAACCAAGTCCGTGTCGCAGGCAGTCTTGTCCCCAATGCCGGCGTTCGGCACGGTGCAAGCAACTCAAAAAAAGGAATGCCGGGAGAGAACGATGGCCAAGTGGCTCCGATTCGAGCATGGCGGCCGGCTTGCCTTCGGCACTCTGGACGGAGGCCGGATCGCTGTTCATGCCGGCGACATGTTCGAAGGCGCGCGGCCGACGGGAGACATGCTGGCTCTGGCGGATGTGCGGGTGACGACCCCTTGCGCGCCCAGCAAGATGATCTGTCTCTGGAACAACTATTGGGCAATCGCCGAGAAGCTGAACGTTCCGCCGCCCGACGAGCCGCTCTATATCATTCGCGCGCCGAGTTCGTTCCTCGCGCATCATCAGCCGATCAGGCGGCCGAAATCCTATGACGGCAAGATCGCCTATGAAGGCGAGCTGGGCCTCGTCATCGGCAAGACCTGCTCATCGGTAAGCGAGGCCGACGCGCCCGGCTTCATATTCGGCTATACCTGCGTCAACGACATCACCGCCGTCGATATCATCAATCGCAATCCGGCCTTCTCGCAGTGGGTGCGCGCCAAGAATTTCGATTCGTTCGGCGTCTTCGGGCCGGTTATCGCCACCGATCTCGACCCGGCGCATGTGCGTGTCCGCACCATCCTGAACGGACAGGAGCGACAGAATTATCCGGCCGCGGACATGATCTTTCCGCCCGCCCGGCTCGTCAGCCTCATTTCGCACAACATGACGCTGGTGCCCGGCGACATCATCGCCTGCGGCACCTCGGTGGGCGTCGGAGTCATGAAGGAGGCGACCAACACGGTCGAGGTGTCGATCGAAGGGATCGGAGCCTTGAGCAACACGTTCGCGAACTAGGGGCGCCGCGTCGCGGCTGCATCGCCGGCGGCCGTCGCGCGCGAGGCTGACGGCCTCGCGCGCGCAGATGCGTGCCGTTTCGGACTACTTCTCGCTGTCGCTGCTGCCGAACGGCTGGAACCCGCCGAACAGCGAGGTCGACGATGGCGCAGCTTCAGGCGCCGGAGCCGGAGCAGCCTTGGGAGCAGACTTGGGCGCCGCCTTGCGGGCCGTCTTCTTCGCAGCCTTCTTCGACGCCTTCTTCTTAACGCTCGATTTCGCCTTCTTGGCCGAAGACTTCTTTGCCTTCTTCTTCGTCTTCAGAACGGTTTTCTTCTTCGATTTTGTCTTGGTCTTCTTCGCCTTGGACTTCTTCGACTTCTTTGCCATGAGAACGACCTCCAGTTCGCTCAAGATGACCCAATCAACTCCGCCGCATGCGGCGCGGCGGCACTACTCTTCGGCGGCATCAGGCGCACCTCCTCGGGGACGCCTTCCGGTCTCGGTCCGCCGGCCGCCCAATCGATCAGTTCGATCGGATGAATGACCGGGATATCCGTTCCGCTCGCGATCTGCGTGATGCATCCGATGTTGCCGGCGGCAATCACATCAGGGCGAATCTGCTCGATGCGCGCGATTTTGCGATCCCGTAGCTCAGTCGCAATGTCGGAATGCAAGATGTTGTAGGTGCCCGCCGAGCCGCAACAGAGATGACCCTCGGGGATATCTTTGACCACGAAGCCGGCTTTGGAAAGCAATTCCTTAGGCTGACGGACGATTTTCTGCCCGTGCTGCAGCGAGCAGGCGGCGTGGTATGCCACGGTCAAGGGTCGCGGCTCGACCGGATCGGGGAGCTCAAGCGTCGCAGCATATTCGCAGACATCGCGCGTGATCGCCGCAACCCGCGCGGCCTTGCCCGCATAGGCCGGATCGCTCCGCAGCATGAAGCCATAGTCCTTCACCGTGGTCCCGCAGCCCGAGGCGTTGATGACGATGGCGTCGAGCCCCTCGCCGTCGATCTCGCGGATCCAGGCATCGACATTCGCGCGGGCCTGATCGAGCGCCTCCTCCTCGCGGCCCATGTGATGGACCAGGGAGCCGCAACAGCCCACGGCAGGCGGAATCACGACCTCGATCTTGCAACGATTGAGGAGCCGGATCGTGGCCTCGTTGATCGAGGGCTGAAGCACGCTGCCGGCACAGCCTTCGAGCAGGGCCACCCGGCCGCGCCGCAGACCCTCAGGGGAAAACGTGGTCGGTGCATTCAGGGGGCGAGCGGGAGGCACCCTGCGAGGAGCGAGCCGCAGCATGGCAGCGACGGGCTTCAGCCCGAATCTTTCGAAATAGGGAATGAACGGCCGGCCCAGCTTGGACCAGAGCAACGCCCGGCGAAACCGCAATGGATCGGGCAGGATTGCGGCCAGCAGTCCCCGCAGCAGGCGCTCCATCAGGGGGCGCCTGTAGGTCTTCTCGATATGGGCGCGGGCATGGTCGACGAGGTGCATGTAGTGCACGCCCGACGGACAGGTCGTCATGCAGGACAGGCAGGACAGGCAGCGGTCGACATGCTTGACCACGTCGGCAGTCGCCGGACGTCCCTGCTCCAGCATGTCCTTGATCAGATAGATGCGCCCGCGCGGCGAATCGAGCTCGTCGCCGAGCAGCACATAGGTCGGGCAGGTCGCGGTGCAGAAGCCGCAATGCACGCAGGCCCGCAAAATCTTGTTCGATTCCTCGATATGCGGATCGGCGAGCTGGGCGAGGGTGAAATGTGTCTGCATCAGATTCCCGCCCACATGCGGCCCGGATTGAGAATCCCCTTCGGATCGAAGCTCTCCTTCACCCGCCGGGTCAATGCCGCCAGGCCATCCGCCTGCGGATGAAAGACCTCCGCCGCCGCCCGCGTCGCCAGACTGCCGCGAACGAGCGTCGCGTGCCCCCCAAGTTTCGCGACAGCATTGCGCACCGACAATGCACCGCCATCGTGCGAATGAGGCATCAGCACCCAGACCAGGCCGCCCGCCCAGTCATAGAACATCTGCGCGCCGGGCGAGATCATGGCCGCAATCCGGAACCCCTCCGACGGCGCGGTCGAGATGCGCCACAGGGGGCGCGCGGCCTCTGGATCGCCGGCGGCGAACGGACTGGCGTCCCGGATCGATCGCCACAAATCGCGCGAATGCTGCTCCCTGCGGTATTCGACCGGCCCATGCGAGGCGACCAGGCGGGTGAGCGCCTCGCTGCGATGCGCGACCGAGGGCGCCACGCCCTCGAGGCGAAAGACCGTCATTGCGGCGCTCGCCGCCGTGTCGAACCGGCCGGCGACGTGCGCCGGCAAATGCGCGGCGCCCGAGACGTCGCAGGACGAATTCATGGCGGCGATCATGGCCCTCGACGCCTGCTCGTCGTCGAGCCCCAGGATGGCGACGGTCGTCTCAGCCTCGGCGCGCGGCAGGGTCTTGATCGTGACGTCCGTCAGCACCGCCAGCGTTCCGAACGAGCCGGCCATGAGCTTGCAGAGGTCGTAGCCGGTGACGTTCTTGACCACGCGGCCGCCCGACTTGAACGACTCGCCGCGGCCGCTCACGGCATGAAACCCGAGGAAATGGTCGCGCGCGGCGCCTGCCTTGATCCGCCGCGGGCCCGACAGATTGGCCGACAGCACACCGCCGATCGTTCCCTGGCCCGCCTCCTTGCCGAGCACCGGACCGTAATCGAGTGGCTCGAACGCCAGTTCCTGGCCATGCGCTGCAACCAGCTTTTCAATTTCGGCGATCGGCGTGCCGGCGCGGGCGGAGAGCACAAGTTCTTCGGGCTCGTAGAGGGTGACGCCCGCGAGGCCCGACACGTCGAGCGTCGCGTCGCTCTGGCTGGGTCGCCCGATCGCGCGCTTGGTGCCCTGCCCGACGATCTCCAGCGCCTTCTCCTCGCCCAATGCCCAAGTGACCGCGTCCTCCACGTCCTTGGCATCGCGGGGCTTGATTGTGTCCGGCATGGTACCGTCTTAGCGGCAGATGCGATCATCGCAAGCCCTCGCGGATCCGGACGCGCGGCTTTGCCGCGTCGCGAGAAGCTGAAGTCAGGAATAGCTGCGCTCGTCGGCAATCACCTTGCCATCGTTGGGCAGGGTGCCGGGCGGAACCAGCCGCACTTCCCCCTTGAGCTTGGTAACCGATTGCAGCGTCGCACCAATTGCCGCCGGCAATCCCTCGGCCGGCTGCCCGCATTCCGCATGCAGCGTCATGGTGTCCTGCTCGCCGGCGCGGCCGACCGCGAGCCGGACGCGGCCGAGCTCCGGGTGCTGTCTGGCCAGTTCTGCGATCTGTTCGGGCCGAACAAACATGCCCTTGACCTTGGTGGTCTGGTCGGCGCGGCCCATCCAGCCCCGGATGCGCATGTTGGTCCGCCCGCAGGGGGAGGCGCCCGGCATGACCGCCGAGAGATCGCCGGTCGCCAGCCGGATCATCGGATAGTCGGGATTGAAGCTCGTGCCCACGACCTCGCCGACCTCGCCGTCCGCGACCGGGTCGCCGGTGCCGGGACGGACGATCTCGACGATCAGCGTCTCGTTGACCACCATGCCGTCTTGCGCCGGCGTCTCGTAGGCAATCACCCCGGTTTCCGCGATGGCGTAGCATTGCAGCACCTCGACCCCGCGCGACGCAAGCTCCTGGCGCAGCGACGGCGGAAGCGCCGCACCGGAGACGAGGCCGCGCTTGAGGGAGGATGCGTCCTTGCCCGTCCTTTGCGCCGTATCGAGCAGGATTTTCAGAAAGTCGGGCGTGCCGGTATAGCCGTCCGGCTTCAGCCGCGCGATCGCCTCGACCTGCTGTTCGGTATTGCCGGTGCCGCCCGGAATGACCGGGCAGCCGAGCTTCTCGGCGGCGGCCTCGAACATCCAGGCGCCCGGCGTCAGGTGATACGAGAAGCAGTTCAGCACGATCTGGCCCTCGCGAAAGCCGGCCGCGAACATGGCGCGGGCGACGCCGGCGAAATCCGCGCCGTGGCCCTCGGGCTCGAAGATCGGACCGGGCGACATCAGAAGCCGCCTGGCCTTGGCGGGCGGTGTGACGTTGAAGCCGCCGAAGGGCGGCATCGCGCTCTGCAGGGCGACGAGATCGGACTTGCGCAGCACCGGAAGCCTCGCGAGCGCGGCGCGCGAATTGACGGCGTGCGCGTCGATGCCGGCCAGATGCTTCGCCCATCCCGGGGCGGTCATGGCATGCGCGACGATCTTGGGCAGAACCGCGAATTCCTCGCTGCTGCGCAGAAGGGCGGGACGGGTTTCGAGGGAGTCGTAGTGCAACTCGGACATTTCCGCTGCCTTGGTCTATCTCGCCTCCGGGAAAGGGAGAAGAGTTACGCGAGCCATCGTTTGCGCCGCTTGTAGTGCTTGCCCTCGCGGAACGATTTGCGCTTGCCTTCCGCGATGCCGAGATAGAATTCCTTCACGTCCTCGTTGTCGGCGAGCGCCTTCGCCTCGCCGTCCATCACCACGCGGCCGTTCTCGAGGATATAGCCATAGCGGGCGAATTTCAGCGCCATGAAGGTGTTCTGCTCGGCGAGCAGGAAGGAGACATTCTCCTTCTCGTTCAGCGTGTGCACGATCTCGAAGATTTCCTCGACGATCTGCGGCGCGAGCCCCATCGAGGGCTCGTCGAGCAGGATCATCTTGGGCCGCGACATCAGCGCACGCCCGATCGCGCACATCTGCTGCTCGCCGCCCGACGTATAGCCCGCCATCGATTCGCGGCGTTCCCGCAGGCGCGGGAAATAGCCGTAGACGCGCTCGAGATCGGCGGCGATGGCGGCGCGGCCATCCTTGCGCGTGAAGGCGCCGTTGAGCAGATTCTCCTCAATGGTGAGGTGACCGAAGCAATGGCGGCCCTCCATCACCTGGATGCAGCCGCGCCGGACGAGTTCGTTCGGCGACAGGTCCTGCACCTCCTGCCCGTCGAATATCACGGAGCCCTTGGTCACGTCGCCGCGCTCGGAGTGGAGAAGATTCGAAATCGCCTTCAGCGTCGTGGTCTTGCCCGCGCCGTTGGCGCCGAGCAGCGCGACGATGCCGCCGCGCGGCACCTCGAGCGAGACGCCCTTCAGCACCAGGATCACGTGGTCATAGACCACCTCGATGTTGTTGAGGCGCAGAATCTGGTCTGCGGGGGCCGCCTGTGCCTCTGCGTGTTTTTGAGCTGCCGTGGACATGGCCATACCGTCTGATGTCGCGCCCATCCCGAGCAGGCCGCGCGGCGGCCATCCCGAAGGACGAGAGCGGAGATTGTTGCCGCCGTCCGGAGAGGCGCGCGGCTCTGCCGCGCGCCTCAGGACGAGGTCTTGCTTGCCCGCCTAGGAAGACTTGTCGCAAGGCTCCGTGCGCTTCGGCCAGCCGGCGTTCGACTCGACATAGGTCTTGGCCGCCGACTCGATCAGCGGACGCACCTTGTCCTTGATCGGCTCCATCCAGTCCGACGACTTCACCCACTTCGTGCCGTCCCACGTGGCCATGAAGACCTTGTGATGGCCGTTATGGTCGGTGCAGGAGGTGCGCACCGGCGCAGCAAATCCCGCCGCACCCATCTCCTTCAACCGGTCTTCGGTGATGTTGAGCTGCTCCAGACCGCGCCGCACATCCTCGCCGGTCACGACCTTCTTGCCGGTGAGCTGCTGCGCGGTGCGGATCGCTTCCGCAACCAGCATCGAGTTGTAGACGCCACGGTTGTAGAGGTTCTCGCCGACCTTCTCCTTCTGGACTTGGCTCTTGCCCTTGTCGACCACGTATTTCTGGATGTCCTTGATCACCGGGAAGTCGGTGCCCACCGCGTGGAAGTCCAGCGACGAATAGCCCTTGGCCCCGTCGCCGGCCGGCCGCGCGTCGTCATCGCCGCCCGACCACCAAACGCCGATCAGGCGGTCCATCGGGAAGTTGATCTTGGCGGCTTCCTTCACGGCCGTCGGGTTCATGGCGCCCCAGCCCTGCAGATAGATCCAGTCCGGACGATCGCGGCGAACGTTGAGCCACAGCGACGACTGATTCTGCATCTCCGAAGCCGGCACCGGGTACAGCTTCAGCTCGAAGCCATATTCCTTGGCGAGCGCCTCGAGCAGCGGGATCGGTTCCTTGCCGTAGGGTGCGTCGAGATGGACGAGGCCAAGCTTCTTGCCCTTGAGCTTGTCGAAGCCGCCTTCCTTCTGCGCCGCGTATTTCACGAATACCGACGCGCCGTCCCAATAGGTGACCGGCGGGTTGAACACCCACGGGAAATTCGTGCCGTCGGCCGAGGCCGAGAGCCCGTAGGCCATCGACAGCACGGGGATCTTGTCGACTGCGGCCTTGGGGATCAGTTGCAGCGTGATGCCGGTCGAATAGGGATTGATCACGACCGGCTTCTTGCTCTTGACGGATTCGTAGCACTCGACGCCCTTCTTGGTGTCATAGCCTGTCTCGCATTCCTCGACCTGCAGCTTGACGCCACCGATACCGCCGTCGCGCTCGTTGAGCATGTTGAGATAGTCCGCCATGCCGTTGGCGATGGGAATGCCCGAGCCCGCGAACGGCCCGGTGCGGTAGGTGAACAGCGGGATGTAGATCGTGTCCTGCGCCTGCGCAGGCGGCGGGACGAAAACGCCGCCGATCAACGCCGCAAAGGCGGCGCCGAGTACGAGATGCTTCTTTTGCATCGTCTTTGCTCCTTTGTTTTCCTCCGAGGCCCCGACGGATTGCCGCGGCTCGTCTTTTAGGCCCCGGCTGGGGCTTGTTTCCGGCCCCGTTCCGGGGCCGAATTGGAAGCGATTGTGCCCCTTCAATAGGGGAAAGGCCACACCCGCAATTTCTGTTTCGCGATCTGCCAGAGCCGTGCAAGGCCGTGCGGCTCCACGATCAGGAACACGATGATCAGCGCTCCGACGATGATGAAGGTCAGGTGCTCGACCGTGGCGGCGTTCAGCGGCACTCCCAGCTCCGCCGGCACGAAACGCAGGATGATGGGCAGGATGTAGATCAGCGCCGCGCCGAAGAACGAGCCGACCAGGCTGCCAAGTCCGCCAATGATGACCATGAACAGGATGGTGAAACTCTGGTTGATGCTGAACACGTCCGCCTCGGCGCCGCCGTACCAGAGAAACACCATCATGGCGCCTGCTACTCCGCAGTAGAACGACGACACCGCGAAGGCCAGCAGCTTGGTATTGAGCAGGCGGATGCCGATCAGCTCCGCGGCGATATCCATGTCGCGGACGGCCATCCACATCCGGCCGATGCGGCCGCGAATGAGGTTGGAGGCGAGCCAGGTCATGACGACGACAATGGTCAGCACGATCAGATAGCGCGTGACCGGCGCCGAATTGGGACCGGTAACCGGAATGCCGAACAGGGACCGCTGCGGCACCTCGATTGCGCCCGAGACGTTGTAATTATACAGCCACGGCACGCGGATGAAGCACCAGGACAGGAAGAACTGTGCGGCGAGCGTCGCCACCGCAAGATAGAAGCCCTTGATCCGCAAGGACGGAAGTCCGAAGAGAACGCCGACCGCCGCCGAAAAGAAGCCCGAACAGACGATCCAGACGATAATGTTCACGTCCGGGAAGATTGTCGTCAGCTTGTAACAGGCATAGGCGCCGACTCCCATGAAGGCGCCGGTGCCGAGCGACAGCAATCCGGTATAGCCGGTCAGCAGGTTGAGCCCGATCGTGGCGAGCGCGAATACCAGGAAGGGCGTCATCACGGCCTGCAGCAGGAAATCGTTGCCGAAAAGCGGGATGATCACTGCGGCAACGAACAGAATGATGCCGATCCCGATCCGGTCCTGCAGGATCGGGAACGTCGCCTGATCGGCAGCGTAGCTCGTCTTGTATTGGCCGGCTTCGCGGTAGAACATCGTCTAGATCCGCTCGATGATGCGCTCGCCGAACAGACCCTGCGGCCGGAACAGCAGAAACAGCAGGGCGATGAAATAGGCGAGCCAGCTTTCGATGCCGGAGCCGAGCAGCGGCCCCCAGTAGAATTCGCCGAGCTTCTCGCCGATGCCGATGATCAGCCCGCCGACGATGGCGCCGGGGATCGAGGTGAAACCGCCGAGGATCAGCACCGGCAGCGCCTTGAGCGCGATGATCTGCAGCGCGAACGAAACCTCCGAGCGGGCGCCCCACATGATGCCGGTAGCCAGCGCCACGATTCCGGCGGTGAACCAAACGATCACCCAAATCTGTTCGAGGGAGATGCCCACCGACAAGGCCGCCTTGTGACTGTCGGCAACGGCGCGCAGCGCGCGCCCGATCCGCGTCTTCTGGAAGAACACGGCCAGCGAGACCACCATAACCGACGCGATGATGGTTGCGGCGATGTCGATCTTTTGCAGCGAGATGAAACCGCCAAGCATGTTGAGGTCGATTGAGCCCTTGGGCAATCCCAGTTCGCTCGCGATCATCACCTTCGGCTCGCCGCCGAATATCAGCTCGCCAAGCCCGATCAGGAAATAGGTCAGCCCGAACGTCGCCATAAACAGGATGATGTCGGGCTGGTTCACCAGCGGCCGCAGCATCAGCCGCTCGACCGAAAACGCGAGGCCGAACATGACCAGGATGGTCAGTGCCAGCGCGAGATAGGCGGGCACTCCCTTCTCGTGGAGGCCGACGAGGGTCAACGCCGCGAACACCACCATGATGCCCTGCGCGAAATTGAACACCCCCGAAGCCTTGAAGATCAGCACGAAGCCGAGCGCGATCAGCGCATAGAGGATGCCGCCGACAAGTCCCTCCCACAGCGTCTGAACCAGCAGATCGGGTGCCTGCGCCATCTGCACGAAGGGATCGACGAAGATGTGGTGGAGGACGTCCATCAGGTCGCCCCGATACCGTTGGGCTTCCCTCGCCCTTGCGGGGAGAAACTGGGGATTGCGGTCGATGCGAATTTCGCCGGATCGCAGCTACCCCCAACTTCGACCCATGCCCACAAGGGAGGCGGGCACGCAGCGGAGCCTGCTGCAAATGCGGGACAACTAACGCAACGCTGCATCGTCTCCGTTCCTCAATGCGCTACTCCGAGATAGGCGTCGATCACCGCCTGGTTCTTCTTCACCTCGTCGGGCGTGCCGTCCGCGATCTTCTGGCCATAATCGAGGACGACCACGCGGTCGGACAAATCCATGACCACGCCCATGTCGTGCTCGATCAGGGCGATGGTCGTGCCGTAATGCTGGTTCACGTCGAGCACGAAGCGCGACATGTCCTCCTTCTCCTCGAGATTCATGCCGGCCATCGGCTCGTCGAGCAGGAGAAGGTCGGGCTCCATCGCGAGCGCACGGCCTAGCTCGACCCGCTTCTGCAGGCCGTAAGGCAGGCGGCCGACGGGCACCTTGCGGATGTGCTGGATGTGCAGGAAGTCGATGATTTCCTCGACCCGGAGCCGGTGTTCGACCTCCTCGGCCATCGCCGGGCCGAAGCGGATCAGCTGCCAGAACAGCCCGCGATGCATCTTCAGGCTGCGGCCCGCCATGATGTTGTCGAGTGCGGTCATGCCGCGGAACAGCGCCACATTCTGGAAAGTTCGGGCAATGCCGCCGGCGGCCGCGTCATGCGGGCGCATCTTGTTGCGGGTCTGGCCTCTGAAGGTGATGCGGCCTTCCTGGGGCGTGTAGAAGCCGTTGATGACATTGAGCATCGAGGTCTTGCCGGCGCCGTTCGGGCCGATGATGGCGCGGATCTCGCCCTTGCGGATGTCGAAGGAGACATCGCGGATCGCCTTCACGCCGCCGAAAGACAGCGACACATTCTCGACCGCGAGAAGCACTTCGCCTGCGGCAATGTCGGATTCGCTCGGCGCCCTCATGCCGCCTTCTCCATCGCGGGCTTGCGCACCGGAATCGGCGTCAAGTCGCGGATCGCCACCCGCGCGGAGATCACGCCCTTGCGGCCGTCCTCGAAGGTGACTTCGGTCGAGATATCGGCCTCCTTCGAGCCGTCATAGAGCGCGGTCACGAGCGGCTGGTAGCGCTCGGCGATGAAGCCCCGCCGGACTTTCTGGGTGCGGGTCAGTTCGCCGTCGTCGGCGTCGAGCTCCTTGTGCAGGATCAGGAAACGGCGGATCTGCGCGCCCGCCATCGGGCCTTCCTCGACCAGCGAGCGGTTCACCTCGTCGACATGCTTCTCGATCATCTCGTAGACGCGCGGATGGCCGGCCAGCTCCTGATAGGAGCCGTAGATGATGTTGTTGCGCTCGGCCCAGCTTCCCACCGCCACGAGATCGATATTGAGCATGACGGTGACGTAGTCGCGCTTGTCCCCATAGGCGACGGCTTCCTTGATGTTGGGATAGAATTTGAGCTTGTTCTCGATGTATTTCGGCGCGAACAGGGTGCCGTCGTTGAGCCGGCCGACATCCTTGGCGCGGTCGATGATCTTCAGATGGCCGGTCTTCGGGTCGAAGAATCCGGCGTCGCCGGTGCGGACCCACCCGTCCGGCGTCTTCGTCTCGGCGGTCTTTTCCGGGTCCTTGTAATAGCCCTGGAACACGCCGGGCGACTTGAACAGCACCTCGCCCGAATCGTCGATCTTCACGTCGACGTCGATATTCGGCTTGCCGACGGTGTCCGCGTAGATTTCGCCGTCCGGCTGCGCGGTGATGTAGACCGACGCCTCGGTCTGCCCATAGAGCTGCTTCAGGTTGACGCCGAGCGCCCGATAGAAGCGGAAGATTTCCGGCCCGATCGCCTCGCCCGCGGTGTAGCCGACACGGATCTTCGACAGCCCGAAGCGGTTCTTCAGCGGCGCATAGACGAGGAAGTCGCCGATCTTGTAGACGAGCCGCGCCCACAGCGGCACCTTCTCGCCATTGAGGATTTTCTCGCCCCATTTGCGGGCGAAATCGATGAAGAAATGGAACATCCGCCGCTTGAGCGCGCCGGCATCCTCCATCCGCACCATCGTGAGCGTCAGCAGGTTCTCGTAGATGCGCGGCGGCGCGAACGCATAGGTGGTGCCGATCTCGCGGCGATCCTCGACCACCGTCTCGCCGGCTTCCGGGCAATTGACGCAGAAGCCCGCGACGTAGGATTGCGCATAGGAGAAGATGTGATCGCCGACCCAGGCGATCGGCAGATAGGCGATGACCTCCTCGTTCTCGCCGAGCTGATCGAACAGGTTGCCGTTGCGCGCGGAGATCAGCACGTTCTCGTGGGTCAGCATCACGCCCTTGGGGCGGCCGGTCGTACCCGACGTGTAGAGAATGATGGCGAGGTCGCCACCCCTGGTGTCGGCGACCGAACGCTCCCAGCGCCTGAGCCGCTCGGGATCCTTGAGCGCATCGCGCCCGTTCTTCTGGACCTGATCGATCCAGGTCAGCCGCGCATGGTCGTAATCGCGCAGGCCGCGCGGCTCGTCGTAGACGATATGCGCGAGCTTCGGCAGCTTGTCCGACACCGACAGCAGCTTGTCGACCTGCTCCTGATTTTCCGCGATGGCGATCTTCACCTCGGCATGGTCGAGCACATAGGCCATCTCGTCGGCGACCGAATCGGCATAGATCGGCACCGGCACCGCGCCGATCGCCTGTGCGGCGCACATCGCCCAGTAGAGCCGCGGCTTGTTCGAGCCGATGATCGCGATCGTGTCGCCGCGCTTGACGCCAAGCTCCTCGAGGCCGACGGAAAACGCGCGCACCTCATCGAGCACCTGCGCCCAGGTCCAGGTCTGCCAGATGCCGAGATCCTTGTGACGGATTGCCGGCCGCGCGCCGCGGATGCGCGCGTTGTGGATCAAAAGCTTCGGAAACGTATCCGCATCGGCGGGTGCGTGAGCTCCCACGGCGCGCATCTCCCTCTGGTCACCCGCGCTTTGGCGCGTTGTTTTGGTTGTGGCCTGTCTCTTTCGGACCGGTCCATTGCTGCCCCTTTATAACACCATTGCCGCCCTTTGCGGCCTTCACAAGGGATCACTTGACAGACGGGACGGGGCCTTGTTCGGTATGGTTAGCCGGACAGCGTCTCCGGCGTCACTCCCCGAAATTTCGCAGCCGGTCGAGGTTGAGCACGGTCAGGCCGTTATGCTCGAGCCGGACGAGGCCCTTGGCCTCCAGAGCCTTGAGGCTGGAATTGGCGACCTGCCGCGAAACCCCCGACAAAAGCCCGATTTCCTCCTGGCTGACCTCGATCTGGGTCTCGGCCACAGGATAGAGAACCGGATTGAACAGCCAGGCGATGCTGCGGGCGACACGGGTGGTGGCGTCGAGCGTGCGGTCGTATTCCAGCAGCGCGATGAATTGTCCCAGCCGCTCGTTGAGCTGGCGCACCAGGAAACGGTTGAATCCCACGCTGTTCTCGAACAGCCACATGAAGGTGGCGCGGTTCATCAACGCGAGCTGGCTATCCCGCACCGCAACAAGATCGTATTGCCGCAACTCGTTCTTGAGGACGGTGCCCTCGCCGAACCAGCTGCCGGTCCGCAGGCCCGCCAGTGTCGCGGTCTTGCCGGACGCCGACGTCATGCAGAAGCGCACAAGGCCGGACACGATCCCGGTCCAGGCCTCGAAGTTGTCGCCACGGTGGCAGATGAAAGCGCCCTTGGGATAGGCCTTCTCGACAATGCCTCGCCGCGCCTGCTCGATCTCGCGCTCGTTCAGGTCATGCGACCAGAACGCGATGCTGCGCAAGCGATTTGCCGAAATCACGAAAAATGTCCGCCGTGCTCGATCCTGACCGGCGGAGTATGGCCGGGTCGGCTCCGAAATCTCAAGCGCAGCACGCTCCACTTTCCGGACGCGCGCGAGCGGCCCGCGACCCGGAAAGCTGCCGGGACTTACTCCGCCGCCTTGAGAACCGGGACGGCTCCGGCCCGGAATTGCTCCAGCAACGCCGCTTCGTCGGCCTTGGCGGCCTTCAAATGCCGGGCCTTCACATGTCCGTAACCGCGGATTTTCTCGGGGATGGCGGCGAGCCCGACCGCAAGAGCATGGTTCTCGGGCGTCAGCTTTTCGGCGATTTCGCCCAGCAGCGCCTCGTAATCGGCGATCAGCCTGCGCTCCGTCCGCCGCTCCTCGGTATGGCCGAAGGGATCGAGCAGGCTCCCGCGCAAGAACTTGAAGCGTTTCAGGATGCCGAACGCCGTCATCATCGAGGGGCCGAAGCTCATCTTCTTCGCCTCGCCGGTCGCCTTGTCGACCTTCGCCAGCAGCGGCGGAGCGAGGTGGAATTCGAACCGCAGCGTGTCGCCTTCGAAACTGTCGGCGACCTGCCTGAGGAATGTGCCGTCGGTATAGAGGCGCGCCACCTCGTACTCGTCCTTGTAGGCCATCAGCTTGAACAGATAGCGCGCGACCGCCTCCGAAAGGTTGGTTTGGCCGGGGACGGCCGCAGCTTCCGCCTTCCTGATCCGCTCGACCGCATCCCGGTAGCGCCGTGCATAACGCCTGCTCTGGTAAGCGGTGAGGAAGGCCACGCGGCGCTCGATCATCTCGTCGAGCGATTGCGACAGGCGGCGATTGTCGTCCTGCGTCGCCGAGGGGGGAACGAGTGCGGTGACTGCTGTCTCGTCCACCGCGGTGCGACGGCCCCAGCGGAATGCCGCCTGATTCATCGGCACCGCCTCGCCGTTCAGCTCGATCGCCTTTTCGATGGATGCCGCGGAGAGCGGCAGCCAGCCCTTCTGATAGGCGTAACCGACGAGGAAGATGTTGGCGGCGATGGAATTGCCCATCAGCGCGGTCGCAAGCCGCGTCGCCTCCACGAAGGAGACGTTCTCGCGGCCCGCGGCCGAGACCAGCGCGCGCTTCAGCCGCTCGGTCGGCAGCGAGAAATCTGCATTGCGGGTGAAGTCGCCCGGCAGCACCTCGGCCATGTTGGCGACGATCTTGGTGGCCCCGTGCCTGACCGCGGCCAGCACCTTCTTGTTGCCGGCGACGACGATGTCGCCGCCGAGCACGACGTCGCAGCCGCCCGCCGCCATGCGGATGGCGTGGATGTCCTCCGGCCTGTTCGCGATCCGGATGTGGCTGTAGACCGCCCCGCCCTTCTGCGCGAGACCGGCCATGTCAATGATGCCGACGCCTTTGCCCTCAAGATGCGCGGCCATGCCGAGGACACCGCCGATCGTGACGATGCCGGTGCCGCCGACGCCGGTGACGATGATGCCGTAGGGCCGCCCGATCGCCGGCAGGACGGGATCGGGAAGCGCGGGAAGTCCGCCGCCCTCGGAAATGCCCTTGCCCTTCTTCGGTTTTGCGCCATGCACCGTCACGAAGGACGGGCAGAAGCCTTTGATGCAGGAGAAATCCTTGTTGCAGCTCGACTGGTCGATGGTGCGCTTGCGGCCCCATTCCGTCTCCAGCGGCTGCACGGAGACGCAATTCGATTTCACGCCGCAATCGCCGCAGCCTTCGCAGACGAGTTCGTTGATGATCACGCGCTTGTCCGGGTCCGGGAACTGGCCGCGCTTCCTGCGCCGGCGCTTCTCGGCGGCGCAGGTCTGGTCGTAGATCAGAACCGTCGTGCCGGGGACCGCGGCGAGTTCCTTCTGGACTTCGTTCAGATCGTCGCGGTGATGAATGGTGAGCCCGCGCGGCCACTCGGTGCCGCCCGGATATTTGTCCGGCTCGTCGGTGACCACAACGACCCGACGCGCACCCTCGGCCGCGACCTGCCGCGCGATCTGGGGAACGGTCAGGCCGCCCTCGTTGCGCTGGCCGCCAGTCATCGCGACCGCGTCGTTGTAGAGGATCTTGTAGGTGATGTTGACGCCCGACGCGATCGCCGCCCGGATCGCCAGATAGCCGGAGTGGTTGTAGGTGCCGTCGCCGAGATTCTGGAACACATGCTTGCGGTTCGAGAACGGCGCCTCGCCGATCCAGTTTGCGCCCTCCCCGCCCATCTGCGTGTAGCCGAGCGTCGAGCGGTCCATCCACTGCGCCATGTAATGGCAGCCGATGCCGGCATAGGCGCGCATGCCTTCGGGCACGACGGTCGATGAATTGTGCGGACAGCCCGAGCAGAAATAGGGCGTGCGCTGCGCCACGTCCTGGATTTCGCGCAGCGCATGCTGCGACTGCTTCAGGCGCGAGACGCGCGTGGCGAGATCGTCATTGTGCCGGCGCGCGAGAACGCGCTCGCCGATGGCGATCGCCACCTCGTTGGGATCCAGCGCGCCCTTGACCGGAAACAGCCAATCGCCGCGCTCGTCGCGCTTGCCGATGCAGACCGGCTGGTTGGCGGTGCCGTAAAGCTCCTCGCGGACCTGCACCTCGATGAGGGAGCGCTTTTCTTCGACCACGATGATGAGGTCGAGCCCCTCCGCAAAGTCCTTCAGTTCACGCTGGCTGAGCGGCCAGGGGCAGCCGACCTTGTAGATGCGGATGCCGAACTCGTTGCACCTCATCTCGTCGATATCGAGTTCGTCGAGCGCCTGGCGGACGTCGAGATACGACTTGCCGGTGGTGATGATGCCGATCTTCGGGTTGGCACCGCCGGACGTGATCAGCCGGTTGAGCCTGTTGGCGCGAATGAAGGCGAGCATCGCGTCACGCTTGAAATCGTGCAGCCGGGCTTCCTGCCCGAGGATCGTATCGTTCAGGCGGATATTGAGGCCGCCCTCCGGCATGACGTAATCGGTCGGGATGACGATGTTCACGCGATCGAGGCTGCCATCCACGACGGCCGTGGATTCCACCGTCTCGTGCATGCACTTGAGCGCGGCCCAGGTGCCGCAATAGCGCGACATCGCCCAGCCATAGAGCCCGTAATCGATGATTTCCTGAACGCCGGCCGGGTTCAGGATCGGGATCATCACGTCGAGAAAGTGAAATTCGGACTGGTGCGCGGTGGTCGAGGATTCGGCGGTGTGATCGTCGCCCATCAGCGCGAGCACGCCGCCGTGCCTGGAGGTGCCCGCAAAATTCGCGTGGCGGAACACGTAGCCCGTGCGATCGACGCCCGGGCCCTTGCCGTACCAGATGCCGAAAACGCCATCGAACTTGCCTTCGCCGCGCAACTCGGCCTGCTGCGATCCCCACAGGGCGGTCGCGGCGAGGTCCTCGTTCAGTCCGGTCTGGAACCGGATGTCGGCCGCCTCGAGCTTCCGCGCGGCACGCATGAATTGCTGATCGAGCCCCCCGAGCGGCGAGCCGCGATAGCCGGTGACGAAGCCCGCCGTGTTCAGGCCGGCCCGCCGGTCGCGCTCCTTCTGCATCAGGCACATCCGGATGATGGCCTGATAGCCGGTCACGAAGACCTGCTTCTGGGTAAGATCGTATTTGTCGTCGAGCGAGACCTGCCGCAGGGTCATCGGGCTTTCCTCCACGACCTAATTTGCGCTGGGCCCGCGCTGATCGCCAGAGGGCGAGACAATCGCGCGCAGAAAGGCGGACTCAATCCCAATAGGTCAGCAATGCTGACATTGATGCAACGCGGGGTCAATTTCGTTCTGGCTGGATGTCGAAACAGCAAGTTGCGTGCCTCAACCGCGCGGCGAAATTTGGCGCATTGCAGCAAAACATCAGGCGGGCGCAAGCCGCGGCGCGCGCGACCGGGAACGGAGGAGGAGCCAGACCGCGATCATGCAATTGAGCACATTCCAGGCCACGCCGTGAATGAAGGCGATGAAATATGACCCGGTCAGGTCGAAAATCCACCCCGTGATCCATCCGCCAAAGGCCATGCCGAGCACCGTCGCCATGATGACGACCCCGACCCGGGTTCCCGCTTCCTTGGGCGAAAAATACTCGCGCACCACGATGGCATAACTCGGCACGATGCCGCCCTGGAACAAACCGAACATGGCCGAGATCACGTAGAGCGACGGCAGGCTCTCGAAAAAGAGGTAGAATGAAAGCGCGGTTCCCTGCGCCGCCGATCCAATCAGGAGCGTCGCGAGCCCGCCGATGCGGTCGGCGAGGAAGCCCGATCCGATCCGGCTGATAATGCCGAAGGCGAGCATCAGCGACAGCATTTCCGCGCCGCGCGCGGGCCCGAAGCCCAGATCGACGCAATAGGCGACGATGTGGACCTGCGGCATCGACATGGCGACGCAACAGGCGAAGCCGGCAATCCACAGCAGCCATTGCAGGGTATTCGGAGAAATGCCCAGGGCCTTCTGCGTCCCGCTGGCGACAGCCAAGGACTGCGTGGCGGCGATCCGCTGCCGCCGGCGCAGCGCAAAGGCGAGCGGCACCATCATCGCCACGCAGAAAAGGCCGATCCACAGATGCGTCGTGCGCCAGCCGATGCTCGCAATCGAATGCTGGACGATCGGCGGCCAGATCGCGCCTGCAAAATAATTGCCGGAGGCGGCGATCGCGACCGCGATGCCGCGATGGCGCAGAAACCAGTGCGACACATCGGCCATCATCGGCCCGAACGAGGCGGACGAGCCGAGGCCGATCAGGGCATAGGCCCACGCAAAGACCCACAGGCTGGGCGCGTTCGCAGCCAGGAGATACCCGCCGCACAGCAGGCATGCGCCGAGAATGATGGGAGCGACGATGCCGAAGCGGTCGGAGAGGCGCCCCATCCCCACGTTGCCGAAGGCAAAGCCGAACATGGTCATGGTGAAGGGCAGCGAGGCGTCCGCGCGCGACACCCCGAAATCCGCCTGCACCGCCGGCAGCGCGACCACGACCGACCACATGCCGACGCTGCCGATCGTCCCGATGAGCAGAGACATCGACAGGCGCAGCCAAGAATAGGCGGAGTCAAGCGAAAGCCCGCCGTCGGTCTGAGTCCCGGCACTCATGGACCGCTTATAGACGTCCGGCGAAGAATCCGGAAATGATCTTTCGGAATGGCAACGATCTGCCGCGGTTATCGTGCGCCGTCTCAGTCCGCCGCGACCGACGGACCTAGACGCCCCAGCGCCAGAAGTCGGAACCTTCCTCCCGCATGAAGCGGGCGAGCACCATCTTGTGCACCTCGGAGGCGCCATCGACGATCCTCGCCGCGCGCGCCCAGCGATAGATCCACTGCAGCACCGTGTCCCTGGAATAGCCGCGCGCACCGTTGAGCTGGATTGCGACGTCGGCGGCGAGATGCAGCGTGTCCGCAACGTGGATTTTCGCCATCGAGACTTCCTTGCGCGCGCGATCGCCCTGATCGAGCTTCCAGGCCGCATGCATGGTGAGCAGCCGCCCGATCTGGATCTGCTGCGCCACCTCTCCCAGCTTGATCTGCACGCTTTCGCGGTCGGCGAGCTTGATGCCGAAACCCTCGCGGTCCCTTACATAGGCCTGCGCGATCTCCATGCAGCGCTTGGACAGGCCGAGCCAGCGCATGCAATGCGTCAGGCGTGCCGGGCCGAGCCTGATCTGCGTCATCTTCAGGCCGTCGCCGACGCCCATCAGGACATCCTCGTCGGCGACTTCAAGGCCCTCGAATGCCAGCTCGCAGGTGCCGCCATGCTCCTCCGGCCCGAGATTCCCGATCCGGCGCACCAGCGTCCAGCCGGGCTGGTCCTTGTGGAAGAGGAAGGCGGTGAGCCCGCGCCGCGCATCGTCGGAGGTGCGCGCGACCAGGATGAAATGCGAGGCTTCGGCCGCGCCCGAGATGAACCATTTGCGCCCGGTGATGACCCACTTGCCGCCGACCTTTTCCGCTCTGGTGCGGATCATCGAGGGGTCGGAGCCGCCGCCGGGATGCGGCTCGGTCATCGCGAAGGAGGAGCGGACCTTGCCTTCGACGATCGGGCGCAGCCATTTTTCCTTCTGCGCCGGCGTGCCGACCTTCGCCAGCACATTCATGTTGCCGTCGTCGGGCGCCTGGCAGTTCAGCGCGCTGGGCCCGAAGATCGAACGGTTCGCCTCCTCATACATCACCGCCCATGCCGTCACCGGCAGACCCATGCCGCCGATTTCCTTCGGCGATTGCGGCGCCCAGAGTCCGGCTTTCCTCGCCTTGGCACGGACGGGCTCCAGCACGTCGAGCCTGATATTCTCGTAGGGATCGTAATTCGCGGGGTCGCTCTCCAGCGGGATGACATGCTCGTCGATGAAGGCGCGTGTGCGCTTGCGCAGGTCTTCGAGCTCGGGAGAGATGGTGAAATCCATGACTGCTTCCCTCTAGCCGCGCAGCGCGACGATCTGCCCGCCGTCGACGACCACCGTCGCACCGGAGATGTAGCCGCCCGCCTTCGACACCAGCAGCAGCAGCGGGCCGTCGAGATCGCCGTCCTGCCCGAAACGCCCGCACGGAATGTCGCGCAGCTTGGCCTTGCCCTCGTCGCTCGCGAGATAGTCGGCGTTGATCTCGGTCACGAACCAGCCCGGCGCGATCGCGTTCACACGCACGCCCCGGAAGGTCCATTCCAGCGCCAGCGCCCTGGTGAGCTGCACCACGCCGGCCTTGGCGACCGCATAGGCCGCGACACCCTTGGCAACGCCGAAGCCCAGCACCGAGGCGATGTTGACGATCGCGCCCTGCCTCTTCGCCGCCAGCATGCGGCGCGCGGCTTCCTGAGCCCACAGGAATACCGAATCGAGGTTGGTCGAAAGCACGCTGCGCCATTTCTCCTCGGTCAGGTCGAGCGCGCGGTCGGCATGGGCGATACCGGCATTGTTGACGAGAATTGAGACGGTTCCGAATGCCTTCTCGGTCTCGTCGAAGGCCCGCATCATCGCGGCGCGGTCGGTGACATCGGCCTCGATGACCGCGGCCTTGCCGCCCGCGGCCTCGATGGCGGATTGCAGATCGGCGAGCCGGTCGCGGCGGCGCGCCACCAGGGCGACCTTTGCGCCATTCGCAGCCAGAACCTGCGCGAAGCGCCGGCCAAGCCCGCTCGAGGCGCCGGTGACAAGCGCCACCTCGCCGGTCAGGTCGAAAATGTCTTTTGCTTTCATTGGACGTGTCCCCGCGCCATAAAGCGCAGGAACGATAGGCGCCGCAAGGGGCTGCCGGGCATCCGGCAAATAGGGCCGCCGGGCTTGGGAGATGAGCGGTCTTTCCGCTAGGATTTCGCATGGCACACGACCATCACGATCACGACCATTCGGACCTGTCCGAAACGGAACTGCGGGTGCGCGCCCTGGAAACGATCCTGACCGAGAAGGGCTATGTCGATCCGGCCGCGCTCGACCTGCTGATCGAGACCTATGAAAAGAAGGTCGGACCGCGCAACGGCGCTCGCGTGGTGGCGAGGGCCTGGTCCGATCCGGACTACAAGGCCTGGCTGATGAAGGATGCGAATGCCGCAATCCTGTCGGTCGGCTATGCCGGGCGGCAGGGCGAGCACATGGTGGTGGTTGAGAATACGCCGAAGCAGCACAACATGGTCGTGTGCACCTTGTGCTCCTGCTATCCTTGGCCGGTGCTCGGATTGCCGCCGGTCTGGTACAAGTCCGCCCCCTATCGCTCGCGCGCGGTCGCGGACCCGCGCGGCGTCCTCAAGGACTTCGGCGTCACGCTGCCGGCTGACACCGCCATCCGCGTCTGGGATTCGACCTCCGAAATCCGCTATCTCGTCCTGCCCATGCGACCGAAGGGCACCGATGGCTGGAGCGAGGACAAGCTTGCCGATCTCGTCACGCGCGATTCCATGATCGGCACGGGTCTCGCGAAGGAGCCGGAATGAACGGCGTCCACGACATGGGCGGCATGCATGGCTTCGGCCCGGTCGTGCCGGAGCCGGACGAGCCGCCCTTCCACGCACCCTGGGAGAAGCGCGCCTTCGCGCTCACGCTGGCGATGGGCATGCCGGGCGGCTGGAATCTCGACATGTCGCGCTTCGCGCGCGAGAGCATGCCGCCGGCCGAATATCTCGCCAGCAGCTATTATGAAATCTGGATCGCCGGCTTGCAGACGTTGATGCTGCAACGCGGGCTGATCTCGCAGGAAGAAATCGAGCAGGGTCATGCGCGAGGCGCGGCCAAGCCGGTCGCCCGCATCCTCTCCGCCGCCGACGTCGAGAAGGTGCTCTATCGCGGCGGGCCGACCGCACGCGACACCGACACGCCTGCGAAATTCTCCGCCGGCGACCGCGTGCGCATGAAGAACATCAACCCGCCGACGCATACCCGCCTGCCGCGCTATGTGCGCGGCCATGTCGGCACGATCGATCTCGTTCACGGCGCGCATGTCTTTGCCGACAGCCATGCGCGCGGCGAAGGTGAAAATCCGCAATGGCTCTATACCGTTCGGTTCGACGCGCGCGAATTGTGGGGCGCGGATGCCGATCCGACCGTCTCGGTCTCGGTCGATGCCTGGGAGCCCTATCTGGAGCCGGCATGACGCAGATCGATCCCGCCGCCGCCCGCGTCGCGAAGGAGGCGATCCCGACCATCCCGACCGACGAGGACGGCCCTGTCTTCCGCGAGCCGTGGGAGGCGCATGCCTTCGCAATGGCGCTGACGCTGCATGCGCGCGGCCTGTTCACCTGGAAGGAATGGGCGGAGGCGCTGGCCGCCGAGATCAAGGCCGCGCAGGCCGCGGGCGACCCGGACACTGGCGAGACCTATTACCGGCACTGGCTTGCGACGCTCGAGAAGATGGTCGCGCGCAAGGGCGTCGCCACAGCCGCGACACTGACGCGCTATCGCGACGCCTGGGACCGCGCCGCCGACCGCACTCCGCACGGCAAGCCGATCGAGCTGCAGCCGGGCGATTTCCGCGATTGAGGGTTCGTGGGGGCCGGCGGGGTGTGCGATAGCTCCTTCGCATAGATTGCTGTATAGTGCCAAATGCCATCGATAAACCTGATGGGGAACGGCATGGATTCCGGCGATCTCGCAGTCTTCGCCGCCGTCGCCAAGACCGGCGGCATCACGCGCGCGGCCCAGGCTCTCAACACCGTCCAGTCGAACGTCACGCACCGTATCCAGATGCTCGAGGCCGAACTGGGCGTGCCGCTGTTTCACCGCCACACCCGCGGGGTGACGCTGACAAGCGCCGGCGAAAAGCTCCTGCCCTATGCCGAGCGGATCGCGCGGCTGATCGGTGAGGCGCGCGAAGCCGCAGCCGACGGACCGGTCGCGCGCGGGAAAATCATCATCGGCTCGCTGGAGACCACCGCGGCCCTGCGCCTGCCTCCGGTGCTTGCGTCCTACGCGGCGGCCTGCCCGGAGGTGGACATCGAGATCATGACCGGCACGACGGCGGCGATGATCGAGGCGGTGCTGGCGCATCGGGTCGAGGCGGCGTTCGTCGCCGGGCCGGTCGATCATCCCGATCTCGTCGCGCTGCCCGTGGTCGAGGAGGAACTCGTGCTCGCCACCGCGCCGTGGATCGACGACATCGCAAAGCTGCGCGACCGAGCCGGCCAGTTGAAAATCGTGGTGTTCCGCGCCGGCTGCACCTACCGGGTCTATCTCGAGCGGCTGCTGGCGGCGCGCGGACTGGTCGATGTTCGCCGGCTCGAATTCGGCACGCTCGACGGGCTTATCGGCTGCGTCGCCGCCGGCATCGGCGTGACGCTGTTGCCGCGCGCCGTGCTGGCAAAGGCCGAGAGCGAAGGCCGCGTCGCGCTGCATGCGGTGCCGGACAAGGATGCGAAGGTGACGACGGTGCTTGTTCGCCGCGGCGACAGCTTCGTCTCGACGGCGCTGCGGCGCTTCATCGAGACCGCGCAGGACTTCTGGCGCGACCGCGCGCCGGAACAGAAAGTCGCCGCCGCACGGATCGCGCCGCAGGCGCGGCACTCTCCGCGCAAGCGATAGATCAGGTGAACATCCGCTCGCTCGCCATGTAACCGGCGAGCAGCGCGATCCCGAACACGAAAACGAGGATCGCGGCCGCGACTTCGAGGCCGCGCACGAACACGCCCGCTCGGTCGGTGCGGCTGGCAGCGATCCGCCTGGCGAGCGACTTCGCGCCGACGGCAAGCGTGGCGATGGCCGCGACCGTGATGGCCGTACCGAGTCCCATGACGAAGGTCGAGGCGACGCCGGCCCAGAACAGGCCTTGCGCCAGCGCAAACACCAGCACGAGGATCGCGCCCGAACACGGCCGCAGGCCGACCGCGACAATCGCCGTCAGCCCGCGCTTCCAGCCGCCAGGCCCCGCCAGCTCGGCCGGCTCGGGGCCGTGCGAATGGCCGGCATGGTCGTCGTGGGCGCGATGCGCGTGCGCATGGTCATGATGCTTGTGCGCATGATCGTGACGATGCGCGTGATCGTGCGCATGCGCGCCGTGACCATGCCCGGCGTGGTCGTGCGCATGATCGTGATGGTGCGCGTGGCCGTGATGCTGATCGTCCTCGCCGCGCAGGGCAGCGAGAAAGGCGCGGCCCTTCACATAGGTGAGCCGCAGGCCGATCAGCGCGATCAGGCCGTAGCTGATGAGCTCGATCCAGCGCACCGCCTGATTCATGGTGCGCGCGGTGGCCCCCAGCAGGACCGCCGCGACGCCGACGATTGACACCGCCACCAGCGCCTGCAGGAAGGCGGAGGCAAAGGAGAGCACGATCCCGCGCTTCCAGGTTTCCTCGTTGGCGACGAGATAGGACGAGATCACCGCCTTGCCGTGGCCGGGACCGGCGGCGTGAAAGATGCCGTAGAGGAACGAGAGCGTGAGCAGCCCCCACACGGCGCTGCCGTCGGATTTCGCGGCACGCACCGCGCCCGACAGCCCGCGATAGAATTCGGCCTGCTTGGCGATGATCCAGCCGACGATGCCGTCGGGCGGTGCCGACGCCGCGGGCGGCCTGCCGACGCCGAACGGTCCCGCCTGCGCCAGCGCGGCATCGAGGCCAGAGGCCGCAAACAGGACCATCATGCAAAGACATGCGAGCGCGAGCGCCCGCGACAGACAGCGCAAGCCCGGCCTTTGGCTTACTGACATTTCACCGAAATCTTGGATGCGAATTGCCCGCCCATGCCGGCGAAGGCTTCGGAGGCGCGGAAGGCCCGGTCGAGCCGCTGCGGGTCGGTTTGGCCGACCGGTACGGGAGGCTCGGGCTTCGTCAACGCCAGCTTGCATTGACCGGGCGCCCCGGCAAGCCTGGCCGGCTCCTTTTCGTCGAAGGACAGATCGACGAAATATTCGGGATCGTAGACTTCGAGATCGAGCGCCTTCGGCTTCAGACCCGCCTTGAGCGGCAGCGTGAAGTGCAGGGTCAGCATCGAATCGTTGTATTCGAGCCAGTAATCCTTTGCGTCCGCGAGCGAAACCTTCTTTCCGTCCGCCTTGATGTGGGTGAAATAGTCGTATTCCTTCATCGAGGTGACGTTCACCTCGGCAAGCGGCGCGAGGTCCTCGCGCGTGTAGACGCCCTTCTGCTTGGTCTCGAGCCCCTGCACCGCATAGACCGAGAACATGTCGTCGAAGGTCCAGGCATGCTTGATGGCAGTCACCGCGCCGTCCGGCCCGTAGACCAGTTCGCTCTTCACGACGACATAGACATGGGGGTGGGCCGACCCCTGCTGCGGCAGCATCGCCGTTGCGGCTGCGGCCAGGGCGATGGCCAGGCGGCGGATCATGGTCGGGTCCGGTTTCGAGAAGCGGACTTGAACCATATCACAAAGTGCGGCGGAACGGTGGCGTTTACACGCCGAAAGCACCGGCATCCGCCCGCGGATCGTGCGCGCCCTCCAGCGTGCCGTCCGGATGCAGGACCACCGCCCCGGCATGGCCCATCGTGTCGGAATAGGCCGCGTCCAGGACATCGACGTCGTGGCCGGCCGACAGAAGCCGGTCGATGAGGTTGCCGTCGAAGCGGGATTCCATGCGCAGATTGGTGTGCGAGGAGCCCCAGGTCTTGCCGAGCAGCCAGCGGGGGCGCTCGATCGCTTGGTCGAGCGGCTGGCGGAAGATCGCGTGACGCGTGAACACCATCGCCTGGGTCTGCGGCTGGCCGTCCCCGCCCATCGTGCCATAGGCCATGACGCGCCCGTCCTTGAGCACGGCGAGCGCCGGATTGAGCGTGTGGAAGGGCAGCCGGCCGGGCTGGAGCGGGTTCGCGGCCTTCGGATCGAGCGAGAAGCTTGCGCCGCGATTCTGCATCAGGATGCCGGTGCGCGGCAGCACCACGCCGGAGCCGAATTCCCAGAAGATCGACTGGATGTAGGAGACGACGAGGCCTGAGGCATCGGCGGCGCCCATCCAGACCGTGTCGCCCTCGCCCCATTGCTGCGGCCAGCGCGCAGCCTTGCGGGGATCGATCCTGGCCGCTTCGCCGTCGAGGAAGGCGGGCGAGAGAAAACGGTCGAGATCGGCGGTCTGGAATTTCGGGTCGGTCACGAAGCGGTCGCGCACGCGAAAGGCGCGCTTGGTCGCCTCGACGAGCCCATGCACATAGTCGAAGCTCTCGGCCTCGGTCACGCGCAGCCGCGCGAACAGCGCGAGGATCATGAGCGAGGCGAGGCCCTGCGTCGGCGGCGGTGCGTTGAACAGGGTCGCACCCTCGATCGAGACCGAGAGCGGGTCGGCGACATAGGCGCGAAACGACTCCAGGTCCTTGCGGATCACCGGGCTGCCGACCCGCTCCAGGTCGGCGGCGATCTCGCGCCCGACATCGCCGCGATAGAAATCCTCGAGCCCGGCCTTGGCCAGATGATCGAGCGTGTTGGCGAAGGCCGTCTGCGTCAGCGTCGTGCCCGCCTGCGGCGGCTTGCCGTCGACGAGGAACGTCTCTGCGAAACCCGGCACATCCTTCAGCTCGGCGAGCTTCTCGATGGTCAGCGCTGTCTGGCTGCGGGTGACGGTGTAGCCTTCGCGCGCCGACTTGATCGCCGGCGCGAGCAGCAGGTCGAGCGGCATCCTGCCGCCGAACGATTTGGCCGCCTCCCGCGCCAGCGCCCAGCCGCCGACCGCGCCCGGCACGGTCAGCGCCGCACAGGGCC
>JACAEG010000157.1 GCA_013388965.1 Pseudorhodoplanes sp.
CTCGATGAGCGTAAAGCCCTTCTGAATCTGCTTGAGCATTTGATTCTCCATGAATCGACTAGTCGGAAAGACACAGCGGCCATTGGCCAGCACCAGCGGAAAAGCAATATCCGTGCCAAGCCCGGCCGGTCTGTAAATTATTGATTCGTATAGATAAAACGCTGGTGAATTCCATTCCACCGCGGCCGCGAATGGCCGATTTCCCCAAGATTGTCACGAACTGACACCGATTGTCAGCGCGCCCGTGGTAGCCCGGATTTCCCGGCCTCCTGCTTCTGCCGCGCGCGGCGGGCGAGCAGGTTCAGGCCCTCGATCGCGGTCGAGAAGGCCATCGCCGCATAGACGTAGCCCTTCGGAACATGCGCGCCGAAACCTTCCGCGATCAGCGTCATGCCGATCATGATGAGGAAGCCGAGCGCCAGCATCACGATGGTCGGATTGGCGTTGACGAAGTTCGCCAGCGGCGTCGCCGCCACGAGCATGACGCCGACAGCGAACAGGACCGCGATCACCATGATGGGCACGTGCTCGGTCATGCCGACGGCAGTGATGATGCTGTCGATCGAGAACACGAGATCGAGCAACAGGATTTGCGCGATCGTTCCGGCGAAGGTGGCGGCCACGGCGCCCTCGAACACGTCGGGTCCGTGATTGGGATCCACGCGATGATGGATTTCGGTCGTTGCCTTCCATACGAGGAACAGGCCGCCGGCCACCAGGATCAGATCGCGCCACGAAAACCCGTGCCCGAAGACGGTGAAGATCGGCGTCGTGAGCTGGACGATGAACGCGATCGTGCCGAGCAGGGCAAGCCGCAGGATCAGCGCAAGGCCGATGCCGATCCGCCTCGCGCGGTGGCGCTGATGCTCGGGCAGCTTGTTGGTGACGATGGAAATGAAGATCAGATTGTCGATCCCGAGCACGACTTCCATCGCGATCAGGGTCACGAGCGCCACCCAGGCGACCGGATCGGTGGCCAGGGCAAGAAGATAATCGGGGGAGAAATCCAAGGTCAGACCTCTTCGAAACCGCCAAGATTGCAGTCCGACATCGCGATCGAGGATCGCCAGAGGGGCCCGGACCCGGGGCCGGTGACTTAATCGGCCGGGCCGGCTCCCGCAAGGCGATAAATCGGCGCGGGCCCCTTCCCGCCGCCGGTCGATGGTTAATCGCACCTTAACCTGATGGGACCTATATGGTTCCGGCAGGCCCGGTTACCGGCATCACGCAGTCCGTAATGTTCATGATTGCTCCCGAACGCGAGTCACCCCCGACGGGCCGGGCCGCCGAAGCGCGTTCCGCCTTCGCGCGCCTGAATGACCTGCTTGCCCCCGAAAAACCCGGCCTGACGCCGATCAGCCTCGCCGTTGGCGAGCCGCAGCATCCCGTCCCGCCCTTTGTCGGCCCCGTGCTTGCCGCCAACATCAAGGATTTCAACCGCTACCCGGCCAACCGCGGCACCGACGCCTTCCGGCAGGCGGTGACGGCCTGGCTCTCCCGCCGCTACGCCCTGCCGCGACCCCTCGACCCGGCGAACGAGGCGATCGTGCTCGCCGGCACCCGCGAGGGCCTGTTTCTCGCCGCCCTCGCTGCGCGGCAGCATGCCGGTGAACGGCAGGGCAAGCCCGCGATCCTGATTCCCAACCCCTTCTACGCCGCCTATGGCGCGGGCGCCGCCGCCGCCCAATGTGAGGCGCATTACCTGCCCGCCACGGCGCAGAACGGCTTCCTGCCCGATCTCGACTCGCTGCCCGATGCGTTACTGGCGCGCAGTGTCGCCTTCTATCTGGCGAGCCCGGCGAACCCGCAAGGCTCGGTTGCCGATGCCGCCTATCTCGCGCGCCTGATCGGCCTCGCGCGTCGCTTCGGCTTCATGCTGTTTGCGGACGAGTGCTATTCGGAAATCTACTCCTCCACGCCCCCGCCCGGCGCACTCGAGCATGCCGGCCCCGACTATGCCAATGTCGTGGTGTTCAACTCGCTCTCCAAGCGCTCCAATCTCGCCGGCCTGCGAGTCGGTTTTGCCGCCGGCGACAGGAGCTTTCTCGACCGCTTCATCGAGCTGCGCAACGTCTCCGCGCCGCAGGTCCCGACGCCGGCGCAAGCGGTCGCGATAGCCGCTTATGGCGACGAGGTGCATGTCGAGGAAAACCGCGCGCTCTACAATGCGAAATTCGATCTCGCCGATCAGATTCTGGGCGGGCGTTACGGCTACAAGCGTCCGGCCGGCGGTTTCTTTCTCTGGCTCGATGTCTCCGCCTATGGCGGCGGGGAAGCGGCCGCATTGAAGCTGTGGCGGGAAGCGGGCGTGCGCGTCCTGCCGGGCGGTTACGCCGCCCGCACCGATGCGCAGGGAACCAACCCGGGTGAAAGGTATATCCGCGTTGCGATGGTGCAGGACAGAGAGACCACGGCCGAGGCGCTGCACCGCCTCGTTGCCGTGCTGACATGAGGTCCGGTGCATGCGCACGATGAGCAGCCGGTTCGACCGGGACCATCTCCTGCCGGAGGATATCGGCGGCTTGCTCCGCCGCCGGCTCGGCGAGATCGTCGGCCTCGTCCTGCTCGCGCTTTCCGTCATTGTCGCACTCGCGCTCGCCACCTGGTCGGTGCAGGACCCGAGCCTGAGCCACGCCACCAGCGCGCCGGTTCGCAACCTGCTCGGCTCGCCGGGCGCGATCATGTCCGATCTGCTGATCCAGCTCTTCGGCCTTGCCGCCGTCGTGATCGTGCTGCCGGTCGCAGTCTGGGGCTGGCGGCTGATGACGCATCGGCCGATGGAACGCTACTGGCTGCGTCTTCTCTTCTGGGTCGGCGGCATCGTCTCGGCCGCAGCCTTCGCCTCCTGCCTGCCGCGGCTCGGGAAATGGCCGTTGCCGACCGGCCTTGGCGGCGTCACCGGCGACGCCGTCCTGCAAGCCTTCGCCACGGTCGCGGGACCAGGCCTGTCCGGGTGGAATCTGATCGGAATTGCCGGCGCGACCGGCATCGCCGCGCTGTTCGCCATCGGCAGCGCCGTCTGCATCGGCTTCCGCAGGACCGAACCCGATCTCGCTGAGAGCATTCATCGCGAGGCCGAGGAATTCGAGGAGGAAGACGAGCGCTCGTCGGCGCTGCTGGGCTGGATCGTGCACACATTCCTGAGCCTGCGTGCGCGCCTTTCGCGGTTCGTGACGCGCCGCACCGCCGCGCGCCGCATGGATCATCCAGCGCATGACCGCGCGGAACCCGATCTCGGGCGGCGCCGCCGGGCCGCCGCCGAAGAGCCGGACGAGGAGGATTTCGAGGCCGAGGAGGATGACGAGGAATTCGAGGAGGAGCAGGAGGAAGAACCGGCTCCGCGCGCCAGGCGCAAGCCGCGCGTCCAGAAGCCCGCGCCCGCGCGCCGCGGCGGCTATGTGCTGCCGCCGCTCAATCTCCTGACCGCTGCCAAGCCCGGCGATCGCTTCGTCCCGACCGCCGAGGAAATCGAGGAGAATGCGGAATCGCTCGAAAGCGTGCTGGAGGATTTCGGCATCAAGGGCGAGATCATCAATGCGCGGCCGGGACCCGTGGTCACGCTCTACGAGCTCGAACCTGCCCCGGGCATCAAGTCCTCGCGCGTGATCGGGCTTGCCGACGATATCGCCCGCTCGATGAGCGCGGTATCGGCGCGCGTCGCCGTGGTCGCGGGCCGCAATGCGATCGGCATCGAATTGCCGAACGAGGTGCGCGAGAAGGTCTATCTGCGCGAAATGCTGGCCGCGCCCGAATACAACAATTCGCCGACCAAGCTGCCGCTCTGCCTCGGCAAGACCATCGGCGGCGAGCCCGTCATCGTCGATCTCGCGCGCATGCCGCACCTCTTGATCGCGGGCACCACCGGCTCCGGCAAGTCCGTCGCCATCAACACGATGATCCTCTCGCTCGTCTATCGCCTGCGTCCGGAGCAATGCCGCCTGATCATGATCGACCCGAAGATGCTGGAACTGTCCGTCTATGACGGCATCCCGCATCTGCTCACGCCCGTCGTCACCGACCCGAAGAAGGCGGTGGTCGCGCTGAAATGGGCGGTCAAGGAAATGGAGGAGCGCTACAAGCGCATGTCCAAGCTCGGCGTGCGCAACATCGACGGCTACAATGTGCGCCTCGCGGAAGCGAAGGCGAAAGGCGAGCAGCTGACCCGCACGGTCCATACCGGCTACGACAAGGAAACGGGCGAGGCGATCTACGAGGAGGAGCAGCTCGATCTCGAGCCGCTTCCCTATATCGTCGTGATCGTCGACGAGATGGCCGACCTGATGATGGTCGCGGGCAAGGACATCGAGGGCGCGATCCAGCGCCTCGCGCAGATGGCGCGCGCCGCGGGCATCCATGTCATCCTCGCGACGCAGCGGCCCTCGGTCGACGTCATCACCGGCACGATCAAGGCGAATTTCCCGACCCGCATCTCGTTCCAGGTCACCTCCAAGATCGACAGCCGCACCATTCTCGGCGAGCAGGGCGCGGAGCAATTGCTCGGCCAGGGCGACATGCTCTACATGGCCGGCGGCGGACGCATCAGCCGCGTGCACGGACCTTTCGTGGCCGACGACGAGGTCGAGAAGGTGGTGCGCCACCTCAAGTCCCAGGGCCAGCCGGAATATCTCGAGGCTGTGACGAAGAGCGACGAAGAAGAGGACGGCGCGGTCTTCGACAATACCGGGATGGGCGGCGGCGAGGGCAACGACCTTTACCGCCAGGCCGTCGAGATCGTGAAGCGCGACCGCAAGGCGTCGACGAGCTACATCCAGCGCCGCCTGCAGATCGGCTATAACCGCGCGGCGACCCTGATGGAGCGCATGGAGCAGGAAGGCATTGTCGGCCAGCCCAATCACGCCGGCAAACGCGAAATCCTGGTCGAGGAATAGCCGGAATCATTGAGAATCGGGCTCTTCGCTGATATCTGGCGGAGGGGCGGCTGGTGAAGCGGCTTGGGTCGTCAAATCGCCACAGCGGCCATTTAGCGATACCTTCGGCGAGGCGGAGCGAAGCATGAAGCGTGGCCCGACGGCGATCTGTGCAGCATTGATTTTCGGAACGGCGCTCGCGCAGCAGGCACAGGCGCAGCAGGTTCCCCTGCCGCCCTCGGCGCCGCAGGCCAAGACCGGGCAGGCCACCGTGCCGCTGCGACCGCCGCTGGCGCTGCCGGGCTCCGAGGGCGCCGCCATACCCTCCGCGCCGGGACGCCCGGCCACGGTCTCCGGCCAGCCGGGCGAACCGCTCAACGCCGCCCAGCGCGAACTGGCGGACCGCATCAGCCAGTATCTGTCGGGCGTGCGCAATCTGGTCGGCGATTTCGTCCAGGTCGGCCCGGATGGCTCCAAGACCAAGGGACAGATCTATCTGCAGAAGCCGGGGCGGGTCCGCTTCGAATACGAAGAGCCGAGCCCGATCGAGTTGATCGCCGACGGTTCCTCGGTCGTGGTACGAGACCGCAGGCTCGCGACCCAGGACCTCTATCCCCTCGGACAAACGCCGCTGAAATTCCTGCTCGCGGACAAGCTCGATCTGCTGAAGGACACGAACATCACCGGCGTCTATGCGGACGATGTCTTTGCCACCGTCGTCATCGAGGAAAAGCAGACCCTGGTCGGCACGCACCGCCTGATGATGATGTTCGGGGCGCAGGATCTGCAATTGCGGCAATGGACTATCACCGATCCGCAGGGCTTCGACACCACCGTCGCGGTCTACAATCTCGACACGACCAAGAAACCGGACCCGAAGCTGTTCAAGATCAATTACGAGCGCGTGCTGCAGTAATTTATATCGTGTATGCAGGCCGCCTGCGGCTTGACCCGCGGCTCCATCGCGCAAGAATAAGAACAGCTTTCATCCGCGGATTGCCGGGCGTCCGGCGCAACGACGCGCGTCGCGCCTTGGCCCGGCTTTGACTTTTTCATGAAACTGAAGATCACCACCTGGAACGTCAATTCGGTGCGCTTTCGCATCGATCTCGTCGCCAAGTTCATCAAGGC
>JACAEG010000136.1 GCA_013388965.1 Pseudorhodoplanes sp.
GGATCGGGCAGCGCGGCCACGACCTCGATGCCGGCGGCCATCGCCTCCACCCGCTTGGCGTCGAGGGTCAGGCGGTCGAGGAAGGCCGCGCTCATGCCGGAGCCCCTGGCCTCGGCGACATCCTCCGCATTGGCGGCCAGGATGGCGGCGGACCGGGCGCGAATCGCCCGCGCCATCGCCGAGAGGGCCGCGCTTTTCCGTTCGGTCGAGGCGAGCGCAAGGATGCGCGCGGCCGCGCGCGCCCGCCGGCCGATCTCGGCCATCGCGGCGTCGATCCCGGTCCCTTCGACGGATTTGAGCGGCACGGTCATGGAAGGCGGTCCATTTCAGCGGTGCTTAGCACGAACCGGCCGATGCCGGGAGGCACGGCCTGTTGCCGGGGGATGAGCCCGGCCGGAACGGCACATAAGGGGGCTGTGGATAACGTGGACAAGTCGCGCCGCGTTGAAGCCCGGTCATACATGCCCGTTTTGAATGTCATGGCCTGCCATAGGCTTACGCAACCGCAAGGAGTGTTTCATGGCGCGTACCCGTGTTCCAGCCATCCTTCCGGAGGGCACCCGCTATGTCGTGGAAGGGCATCAGAGCCCGGAGGGAAAGACCGTTGTGGTTGCGCGCTATCTGGTGTTCCCGGATGGCCGGCGGATGAACCTGCCGGTGGCGCTCTCCCCGCGGCGGCCCTCCCGCACGACGGCCGAGCGGCGGACGCTCGTCGGACGCTCGCGCAGCCTGCGGACGGCGAAGGCGAGGCCCTTCCTGCTGCACTAGGCCGGATTGCCGCCGCAACATTACGCGGCGGACGGATCGATTTTGGGGCTCGGCCATTGGCCGACCGCGCTGCCCGGCATTGTTTCCCCGCAAAGCGCGCGGCGTGCCTATGAGGGGCCGGCCAGCGGCCCCATACTCCCCGGCAACCGAAATGGCCGGGAATGATTCGCCGCCTTCTCCTCCTCGCCCTGCTCTGCGCGCCAGCCGTGGCCAAGTCCCAGACACGACCCGCTTCGTTTGTCGACGTCGCGACGCTCATTCCCGACCTGGTGGCGGACTTGCGCTACGCCGCCTCGGACAATTTCATCGGCACGCCGATCGCGGGTTACGAGCAACCCGTCTGCCTGCTCGCCCGCGAAGCCGCGCTCGCGCTCGCAGAGGTGCAGGCCGATCTGAAACCGCGCGGTCTCGGCCTGAAGGTGTTCGATTGCTACCGGCCCGCGCGCGCTGTCGCGCATTTCCTGCGCTGGGCGCGCGATCCATCCGACCAGCGCAACAAGACGCAATACTATCCCGATGTCGACAAGCGCGATCTGTTCCGGCTCGGCTATCTCGCGGCGCGCTCGGGCCATTCGCGCGGCTCGACAGTCGATCTCACGCTGGTGACGCTCGCGGACAAGCGCGAACTCGACATGGGCACGCCGTATGACTTTCTCTCGCCCAGATCGGCGCTGTCGAGCACAGATGTGAGCGCGCAGGCGCGCGCCAACCGATTGCTGCTGGCCGAGGCCATGCGGCGGCGCGGCTTCCGCGGCTATTCGAAGGAATGGTGGCACTTTACGCTCAACCGCGAGCCGTTCCCGGACAGCTATTTCGATTTTCCGGTGAGGTGAGCGAGATCGGCGCGATGCGCCAGCGTCGACCTACTCGGCCGCCTCGATTGACAGGCCGTGCTCGGAAAGCAGCGTGGGCCTTCGAACGGCATCGCGCGGGGAGACAACATAGGCGTCGCAGGCCTTGACCTGATGCGAGGCGTTGCAATGCGGGCAGGAAGCAAAGATTTTCAACTGGCCCATGCGCGCCAGCGTCGCATCATCCGTGACGATGCTGGTCGTGACCTCCCGCAACGTCTTCGGGCAACGATATTTCAACGCCGGCATTCCACGCCCCTCATTCAGTTGCGAGTCTAGCCCCGAATCGCGCAGCCCGTTCGGGAAGGGCAGCCTTATCCACAAGGAACCGCATTACTCCACAGCGCAAGCGTATGGGCTCACTTGCAAATTGAGCATGGTTGGGAGTGGCCCCTGCGGCGCGCGCCGCGGCAAGAAGCCCCGGAAGCAGGCGCGCAACGCACGTCCGCGGGCTCAATGCGCCGGTCCCGTGCGGCGGGCCGACCGCGCGGCAGTCGCCATCACGGTCGGGATCGCGGCCAGGGCGCAAAAGGCCGTGACCAGCAGCACGACGCGCGGCTGATGATGATCCATGAAGTATCCGAACACGGGCGGCGCGACGATGCCGCCAATGTTGAAGCCGGTGGTGACGAAGCCGAACACCTTGCCGAAGCTGCCGGGCGGCGTCACCGCGCGCACCAGCATGTCGCGCGAGGGCTGGATGAGCCCGTTGAAGAAGCCGCTGAGCGCCATCAGCCCGATCAGCAGGGGGGCGCCGAGATCGAACAATGCGATGGGCACGATAGCGGCGCCGCCCAGAACGAGGCCCCACATCGCGACGAGGTCGTGACGATCGGTGCGCGAGGCGAGGAGCCCGCCGACAAGCACGGCGAAGGCGCTCAGCACGAGATAGACGGTGAGCGCGGTGGTCGCGAGCGGCAGCGGCGTGCCCCACAGCGCATCGAGCGCGACGATGCCGTAATTGAGAATGCCGCCGCCGGTGACCGCGATCAAGATGAAGAATACCAGGTTGAGCATGACCGGCGCGGAGAGCAGAAGCCGCCAGTCGGTCTTTGCCGTCGCGTCGGCCTGCTTCTGCTCATGCGCTACGCCGGCGAGCGGCGCGCCGAACAGCATGACAAGGGCAGCGACCGCAAGGCCCATCGCGGCAGCGGCGCCGAACGCGCCGCGCCATCCGAATTGCTCGGCGAGCAGCAGCAGCGTCGCAGGCGCGGCCGCCGTGCCGGCATAGCCCGCGAAGATGTGGATCGAATAGGCCTTGCCCATGCGCGGCGCGGAGATGCGATGCGACAGGATCGCATAGTCCGCCGGATGATAGATGCTGTTGGCGACGCCGAGCAGCGCGTACAGCGCGACGAAGACATAGAAGGAGGTCGCGAAGGCCGCCGCCGCAAGCGAGGCGGGCCCGAGAAGCAGCGCGCCCACGAGCACGGCGCGCGCACTGACGCGATCGACCAGAAAGCCGGCCGGCGTCTGCAGCACGGCGGTGAGGATATTGAAGATCGCGACCGCGACGCCAAGCTCGGTGAAGCTGACGCCGAAATCCGCGCGCACGAAAAGGAACAGCGGCGGCAGCACGAAGATATAGACGTGGCTGACGAAATGCGCCGCTCTGACGAGCGCAATGACGCGCATGTCGGTCGCGCGGGCGGAATCGGCCGCAACGGTGGTGGGTGTCATGATCTGCAAACCCGGCTGGCGGCGACCATAACGGATCGGACGGCATCCAGCTATGCGCAGGGGGTAGGCCAGCACGGCAACGGAACCCGCCGGATGGGGCGGGTTTCAGCCCATCACCAGATCGTCGCGATGCACGATCTCGACCCGGCCCTCGAAGCCCAGCACCATCTTCACGTCGGCGGAGGATTTGCCGACGATCTGCGCGGCGTCGCCCGCGTCGTATGCGACGAGGCCGCGGGCGACCTCCGCTCCGTCGAGGTCGCGGATGATCACCGCATCGCCGCGCGCGAATTCGCCCTCGACGCGCTTCACGCCCGCCGGCAGCAGGCTTTTTCCGCGCCGCAAGGCGGCCACCGCGCCGGCGTCGATATGCAGCGTGCCCTTCGGCTCAAGCGAGCCCGCAATCCATTTCTTGCGCGCGGTCACGGGATTGGCGGGCGTCAGGAACCAGGTGCAGGGATTGCCGTCCGCGATCGCCCGCAGGGGATACTCGCGCTTGCCCGAGGCAATGACCATGTGTGTGCCGGCGCTGGTCGCGATCTTGCCGGCCTCGATCTTGGTCACCATGCCGCCGCGCGACAATTCCGAACCGGAAGCGCCGGCAACCGCCTCGATCTCCGGCGTGATGCGCTCGACCAGCGGGATCAGATTCGCAGTGCGGCCTTCGCCCGGCGGCGCGTCGTAAAGCCCGTCAATGTCGGAGAGCAGCACGAGGCAATCGGCGCTCGCCATCGTCGCGACCCGCGCCGCCAGCCGGTCGTTGTCGCCGTAGCGGATTTCCGAGGTCGCAACCGTGTCGTTCTCGTTGATGACCGGCACGCATTTCCATTCCAGCAGCTTGTCGAGGGTCTCGCGCGCGTTGAGATAGCGCCGCCGCTCCTCGGTGTCGCCGAGCGTCACCAGAATCTGGCCCGCCGTGATGCCGTGGCGGCCGAGCGTCTCGCTCCAGATGCGCGCGAGCGCGATCTGGCCCACGGCGGCGGCAGCCTGTGAATCCTCGAGCTTGAGCGGCCCGCGGGGCAGCCTGAGCTTGGAGCGTCCGAGCGCGATCGCACCGGAGGAGACGACCAGGATGTCCCGCCGGTCCTTGTGCAGCATCGCGATGTCCTCGCACAGCGAGGCGAGCCAGGCGTCATGCAGGCGACCGCCCGCGACATCGACAAGGAGCGAGGAGCCGACCTTGACGACGATGCGGCGGAAATCGGTAAGGGCGGGTGCTTTGCGGGGCATAGTCGAACGATGGCGCGCGGTGTCCTCCCTCCCATGCGGGAGAGCGGCAGGCAGCGTCAAGGCTGCCAGGCCGGAGCGGCCTTTTCCTCGCGGGGGCCGTCCTTCGCCCGCGCGCTGTCGATCACATCGAACAGGGCACGCAGGACCTCCGGCACGCCTTGCCGCGAGTGGGCCGACAGCACCAGCGGCGTCTTCTTCGCAACGCGCTTCAGCGCCTTGATCTTTGCCGCGATCGCCTCCGGCGTCAGCGCGTCGGCCTTCGACAGCGCGACGATTTCCGGCTTGTCCTCGAGACCCTGTCCGTAGGCTTCGAGCTCGCCGCGCACGGTCTTGTAGGCCGCCGCGACGTCCTCGCCGGTGCCGTCCACGAGATGCAGCAGCACCCGGCAACGCTCGACATGGCCCAGGAAGCGGTCGCCCAGGCCCACGCCCTCATGCGCGCCCTCGATCAGGCCGGGAAGGTCGGCCAGCACGAATTCCCGCCCGTCCACGCCGACGACGCCGAGCTGCGGGTGCAACGTCGTGAACGGATAGTCCGCGATTTTCGGTCTGGCGGCGCTGACGGTCGCAAGGAAGGTGGACTTGCCGGCATTCGGCAGCCCGACGAGCCCGGCATCGGCAATCAGCTTCAGGCGCAGGCGAATGGTGCGCTCCTCGCCCGGCTGGCCGGGATTGGCGTGGCGGGGCGCGCGGTTGGTCGAGGTCTTGAAATGCGCGTTGCCAAAGCCGCCATTCCCGCCGCGCGCCAGCACCACGCGATCCCCGATCTTTTCGAGATCGGCGAGCAAGGTTTCGCCGTCCTCCTCGTAGATCTGCGTGCCGACCGGCACCTTCAGCACGACATCGGCGCCGTTCGCGCCGTGGCGGTCCTTGCCCATGCCGTTGCCGCCGCGCTTGGCCTTGAAATGCTGCTGGTAGCGGTAGTCGATCAGCGTGTTGAGGCCATCGACGGCCTCGACGATCACGTCGCCGCCGCGCCCGCCATCGCCGCCATTCGGCCCGCCGAACTCGATAAATTTCTCGCGCCGGAACGACACGCAGCCGTTCCCGCCGGCGCCCGACTGGATATAGACCTTGGCTTCGTCGAGGAATTTCATGGTCCCCTTATATGGGGGTCGCGCCGGCCAATCGACAAAAGAAAAGCCCGGCCTTGCGGCAGGGCGGCGAGTTCGGGAGGAACCCTGGAATTGCTGTGCCGGCGGCGCGGCTTACTTGAACTGCGCCTTGCAGCCCGGGCTGAGCTTGGTGAAGTTCTGCTTCATGCAGGTCTCGACGCGGCTCACATTCGGGATCGCGCTCATGCAGAACTTGAAGGCGTCGGACATGCAGGCAGCTTCCGCTTCGGCGCGGCTGCCCGCGAAGGCGTTGCCGGAGAAGGTGGTGATCGACAGGGCGATGACGGCGGCGGTGGCGAAGGTCTTGAACATGGTTGGCTCCCTGGGCTCGCTGGCGACGACCGGCTGGCCGTCTTGATGGGCGTTTGTCGCTCATCCCGGGCCGCGGGACTGTGACCTTCGTCACATAGCGCAAACGATTGATATTTCGTCACTATCTGTCGCCTCCGGATGGCGCTCGGTTCACCGCCGGTCCCCGCCGGGGGCCGGGGTCGAGCGCCCGAAGGCATTCAAGCTTCGGGGCGTCACCGGGCCGCGCTTGAGCGCCGGGCAGGCGGCCCGTAACGTGGCCGCGCCGGGAATCGATTGTTTGCGCTCACCCTCTCCGACCCCTCCGTCCGCCGCGCTCGCCGGCATCCTGCTGATGCTGGGCGGCATCCTCTTGTTTGCGCTCAACGACGCGATGGGCAAATGGCTGCTCGCGACCTACACGGTCGGGCAGGTGCTGCTGATCCGTAGCCTCGCGGCGCTGGCCGTGCTGACGCCCTTCATCTGGCGCGAGGGTCTTGCCTCGTTCAGGGCGGCGCCACGGCCGGGCCTGCAAATATTGCGGGTGGTGTTCTCGACGCTCGAAGTGGCGGGCTTCTACTGGGCGGTGAGCTACCTGCCGCTGGCCGACGTGATGACCTATTACCTCGCCGGCCCGATCTACGTGACCGCGATCTCGGCGCTGTTTCTGCGTGAGCATGTCGGCTGGCGGCGCTGGACTGCCGTGCTGATCGGATTTGCCGGCGTCATCGTCGCCATGCGCCCGAGCGCCGCGACCTTTTCGGGGCCTGCGCTGATCGCGCTTGCGGGCAGTATTTCGTTCTCGCTGCTGATGGTCGCGACGCGCCAGGTGCGCGGAACCACCGACACGGTGCTCGTGACCGGACAGACAGTTGCGGCGCTGATCTTCGGTGCCGCGCTGGCGCCATTTCACTGGGTCACGCCCTCGTGGCGCGATCTCCTTCTGCTGGCGCTGCTCGGCGTGGTGGCGATGCTGGCGCATGTCTGCGTCAACCGCTCGCTCAAGCTCGCGCCGGCATCGGTCGTGGTTCCGTACCAGTATTCGATGATCGTCTGGGGCATCGTGTTCGGCTTCGTCGTGTTCGGCGACGTGCCCGACATCGCGATGCTCATCGGCGCCGCGATCATCATCGGCTCGGGGCTTTACATCTTCATGCGCGAGCAGGCTGCGGGACGGCGAGCCGTGATTGTCGATCCGCCCTGAGCGACGCAAAGGCGCTTGTCATGCCGCCTTCCGACTGGTTTTATGCGCGCGGGCTGGAGGGGCGATGCTCGCGTTGCTGAGGGGTGCGCGGTCTGCGGGGCGGATCTTGTCCGTCGCCCTCGCCTATTGCATCGCGCTCCAGATGCTGTTCGCCGGCGCGGTCGCCACCCGGCACGCCGTGCTCGGCGCAATCTCCGGCGACATCGGCGCGATCTGCTTCGGCTACAAGCCCGCCGATCCGGCCGGCACGGACGGTTCGGACACGACCGCGATCCGGCAGCTCCCATGCGTCGTCATGGGCTTCGCGGCGGCGCCGGCGCCCAGTGCGGCCGCCGCGCCGCTCCCCTCCTTCGAGCCCGTCGCCAGGATCGCCATTCTGCCGGTCTTGCCGGATGCGCCCGCGTCGCCGCCGCCGTCTCCGAAACGCTCGCAAGGACCTCCGCTGGCGTGATCCGCGGCCGGATTCCCGGCCCTTCCACCGATCACGAACATTGCGGAGCGTTTCATGTCACGCCAGTTGCGCGCGTATTGCGCGGTTGCCTTCATTCTCGCGCCCTCTGCGGCGCTGTCCCAGTCCAATGTCCAATTGCCTCCGATCAATGTCGAAGGCGCTCGCACGCCGCCGCCCGCAACCGGGCCTGCGTCAACGACCGCCGAGGGCGGCGGGAGCCTGACCATTCCCACCGCCGAGCAGGCGCGCCGGGAAATCGACAATACGCCCGGCGGCGTCGAGGTGGTTCCCGATACCGCCTGGAAGGACAAGGCGGCGACAACGATCAAGCAGATCGTCGATTACGTGCCCGGCGTGTGGGCCCAGCCGAAATGGGGTGAGGATTCGCGCCTTTCGATCCGCGGCTCCGGACTGTCGCGCAACTTTCACGGCCGCAGCATCCAGCTCTACATGAACGGCATACCGATCAACACCGCGGACGGCTATTTCGACTTCCAGGAGATCGATCCGAGCGCCTATCGCTTCGTGGAAATCTACAAGGGCGCGAACGCGCTGCAATTCGGCGCGAACGCGCTGGGCGGCGCGATCAACTTCGTCGTTCCGTCCGGCTACGACGCGGCCCGCTTCCAGACCGGCGGCGATGCCGGAAGTTTCGGGCTGACGCGTCTGCAGGCGAGCTCGGGCGGCGTTTTCGGCGCCTTCGATTATTTCGTCACCGGCTCGGCGCAGCAGCAGGAGGGGTTCCGCCAGCACAGCGACGGCGAACTGGAACGGGCCTTCGCGAATGTCGGCTACCGGCTCGCGCCCGGGATCGAGACGCGCTTCTACTTCAACGGCAACACGATCGACCAGCGCATTCCGGGCGGCGTGACCAAGGCGTCCGCTCTCGCCACGCCGAGGACGGCGGCTGCGATCAACGTGCTCAACGACTGGCAGCGCAACATCCGCTCGAACCGCGTCGCGAACAAGACCACGTTCCAGTCCGGCACGACCACCACGGAAGTCGGCGCCTTCCTGACCGACCGGCACCTGATGCATCCGATCTTCCAGTGGCTGGATTACGAGTACGAGGATTATGGCGGCTTCGCCCGCACGGTCGACGAACGGATGATCGGAGGCTTCAAGAACCGGTTCGTCGCCGGCGTGAACATTCACAACGGCACCAATGACGTCCGGCAATTCGAGAACAACGCCAATGCCGTCAAGGGCGCCCTGCTGCTCTCGGCCCTGCAGAAGTCGAAAAACCTGTCCGCCTATGCGGAGAACTGGTTCTACTTCCTGCCCAATGTCGCCGTGGTGGCCGGAACGCAGTTCCTGCACGCGACCCGGGAGCAGATCAATCGACTCAACGCGCTGCCCGGCCAGACCGAATTCGATATCTGGAGCCCGAAATTCGGGCTGCTGTGGGACGTCGATCCGAACGCGCAGGTGTTCGGCAATATCTCGCGCAGCGCCGAGGTGCCGAGCTTCGGCGAAAGCGCTTCGGGACCGGGCATCCCCTTCATCCCCTTCACCGACATCAAGGCGCAGACAGCGACCACCTACGAGATCGGAACGCGCGGACGCAGGCCCGACTACACCTGGGATATCGCCGTCTACCGCATGGAGATCGAGAACGAGCTGCAATGCCTCTACAGCGCATTCGGCAATTGCAGCGTCACCAATGCCGATCGCACCGTGCATCAGGGCCTCGAACTCGGGCTAGGCCTGACGCTGCTGAAGGACATGTTCGTCACGGGACCCAACCCGGACCGGCTGTGGCTGCAGCTCGCCTACACCTACAACGACTTCTTCTTCGACAACGATCCGGTCTACGGCAACAACCAGCTTCCCGGCGCCCCGCCGCAATACCTGCGCAGCGAACTGCTCTACAAGCATCCGAGCGGGTTCTTCCTCGGTCCGAATATCGAATGGGTGCCGCAAGGCTATTACGTCGACAGCGCCAACACGCTGATGACCGATCCCTACACGATCTGGGGCCTGCGCGGCGGGATCGATACCGACCGCTACTCGTTCTATGTCGAGGGCCGCAACCTCTCGAACACGAGCTATATCGCCAGCGCCAGCATCATCAACGTCGCCAATCCCGCCCTGCCGCTGTTCGAGCCGGGCAGCGGCCGCGGCGTGTTTGTGGGAGGAAAGTTCAAATGGTGAGGACGAATGCCATGATTCGGATGCTTCGTGTCATGACGCTGGGGTTCGCGCTGCTCGCCCCTGCCGCGGCGCGGGCCTCCGACAATGCCGATCACGCCGCCATCCGCGGCGTGATGAAGGGAACATGGGACAAGCCGGACTCGCCGGTCGCGGTCGGCCCGATCGTCGTGCGCGGCGACCATGCCCTTGCGGGCTGGACCCAGGGCGAGATGGGCGGACGGGCGCTGCTGCGCAGGAAGGCCTCGCAATGGTCCGTGATTTTCTGCGCCGGCGACGACCTGAAGCGGGCCGACATTCTGCACCGCATCGGTCTGCCGCAGGCGGACGCCGATGCCGTGGCCGCGATGCTGGCCGCGGCGGAGAAGGCGGCCGACCCGTCGCGCGTCGCCATGTTCTCGCGGTTCGAGGGACTGGTGCAGGTGTCGGGCGAGGATTCCGCGGCGCAGACACATAACGGTGCAGCGCATCCGGCGCCGGCGCATGCGCCGCCGCACGGACATGCGAAGGGTCATTGAGGCCGCCGGCGCCTTCGCCGCACCGCGCCGAAAAAAAGCCCGGCCTTGCGGCCGGGCTGCGAGTACAGGGGGGAGGAACAGGGAGAGGCGAGGAGAGGCTTACTTGAACTGGGCCTGGCAGCCGGGGCTGAGCTTCGAATAGTTCTGCTTCATGCAGCTCTCGACACGGCTGATATTCGGGATCGCGCTCATGCAGAACTTGAAGGCATCGGACGTGCAGGCTGCGCGCTGCTCGGCGGTGCCGGAGGCGAAGGACGGCGTGGCGAAGGTCGCGACGGTCAGGGCGGCGAAGGCGATGGCGGCGATCTTGGTCATGGCTAACTCCCTTTGGGCTCGCGATGGGCGGTGCGACTGGCCACCGGTCTTGCGTGTTTGTCGCCCAAAGCCCGCCGCGCGACCGTGACGGGCGTCACACGTCCGCGAATCGACGAAAATCTGCAGATAATTCAGGGAGTTTACGCAACGCACCGTTGCCGCAAACGGCAACAAAAAGCCGGGTGCGGCAGAGCCACACCCGGCGAATTCGGCCCGCAGGGGGCGCCGGATCATCTCACCTTGAGATTTTCCGCCGATTCCTTGCCGCGATTGGCAACGACCTCGTATTCGATCTGCTGGCCTTCATTGAGGCCCGTCAGCCCGGCGCGCTGCACCGCCGAGATATGAACGAACACGTCTTTGCCGCCACCCTGGGGCTGGATGAAGCCATAGCCCTTGGTCGCGTTGAACCACTTCACAGTGCCTGTAGCCACGAATAGTCTCCGATTTAGATGTCCGCCGACACACGAGCGTCTAGCCGACATCTCGCAGAGGCGCGGCAGGACTTAAGCCAAAATCGCTACTTTTTCTACCCCCCACCGGGGATGAATTTTGCCGCGCCTCCGGCGGGCCCTGCGCCCGCCGGCTCCGACGGCGCAGACCTCAGGCCACCCGCCGCATCGCGCCCCAGCTCTTGAGCGAGGACCAGAGGCGCCGGTCGAGCCGGAAACGGTCGATCGGCGCGGAGCTGCGCAGCGAACGAATGCGGCAGAGGCCGACCCCGGTCCACTGGAATCCGCACTTTTCCAGGATGCGGCGCGAGGCCGGATTGGTCACGCGCGCGCCGGCGGACAGCGCCTCGTGATCGAGATCGGTGAAGGCGAAATCGATCACGGCGCGCACCGCCTCGGTGGCGAAACCCTGGCCCCAATATTTCACGCCGAGCCAATAGCCGACATCGGGCGCGGCCTCGTCCTGCATGGCGAGCCCGCAGGCGCCGATGATGGTGCCGTCTCGCAGCGTGATCACGAACGCGACCTCGCCGGCCGGCACGTTCACGGCGCTGATGAAATCCTCCGCGTCCGCATGCGAATAGGGATGCGGAATGCGCCTGGTGTTTTCGGCAATACGCTTGTCGTTTGCGAGCGCCGCGACATGCTTGACGTCCTCGAGCTGCGGCGCCCGCAAGATCAGCCGCTGCGTCTCGAGGACGGGGATACTGCCTTCGCGAAAACTCTCGGTCGGTATTTCCAGAAAAGTCATGGCACGGGCTCCTTGGTTGCAAAATGCTACGAGGGGGAGCCGGTTTCCCGTCTCCCCCTCGCATGTCGAGCCCAATAAGGCCCGCCGGGTTTGACTGGGAACCGGCGGACCTCGCTATGAGATTCGCCTGCTATTCGGCCGCAGCCTCCGTCATCGGGACAACCGATACGTACGTGCGGCCTTTGGCTTTGGTGTCGAATTGAACGCGTCCGTTGGCGAGTGCGAAAAGGGTGTGATCCTTGCCGATTCCGACATTGGTGCCGGGATGCCAGCGGGTGCCGCGTTGGCGCACAATGATATTGCCGGCCGTCGCGGCCTGGCCGCCGAACAGCTTGATGCCAAGGCGCCGGCCCGCGGTGTCGCGGCCGTTGCGGGAAGATCCGCCTGCCTTTTTGTGTGCCATCGTCGAATTCCTTCTCGCTCAGTCTCTACCGTGATTCCGTAACGGAATCATCTCACAAATTTTTATCGATCCTGTCCGCGCGCCCGATTTTGTCGGGAGCGTTGCGCCATGCTCACTTCTTGCCTGGGGCCGCCGGCTTTTTGGGGGCGGACTTCGGCCTGGATTGCGGCTTGGCTTGCGCCTTCGGCTTCGCGGCCGCCTTCTCCTTCGGCGCCGCGTCCGCTTCGTCGCCCGCGGCGACATCGGCCTTCGGCTTCGGCACGTGCTTGCCCCGGGCTTCCTTCGTCGGCGACTTGCCGTCGGTGAGGATTTCGCTGATGCGGATCAGCACGAAATCCTGCCGGTGGCCGCGCTTGCGGCGCGAATTCTTGCGCCGGCGCTTCTTGAAGGCGATCACCTTCGGGCCGCGACCATGCTCCACGATCTCGACCGCCACGGAGGCGCCCGACACCAGCGGCGCGCCCAGCTGGGGCGAATCACCGCCGACCATAAGCACCTCGGAAAGCTGGACAATTTCGCCCGGCTCGCCCTTGATGCCTTCCACCTTCAACACATCGTCCTCGGCGACGCGATATTGCTTACCGCCGGCTTTGACGACTGCGAACATCGTTTTTCCTTTCGTGTTCGATCGCGGCGCTCGGGGGTCCGGGCCGCCTTCTTTCAGTCTTTCGCTTTGATTTTCAACGGCTTGGCAC
>JACAEG010000177.1 GCA_013388965.1 Pseudorhodoplanes sp.
CCGCTCACCGTCGCGTACGCAAGGAGAATGACCGACGCCGACCTGCGCGCCGGCGAGGAGCGCGAGCCCTGGGTGCTCGCGCGCGACGCGGCCGTGCTCGCGCTGCTCTACGGCTCGGGTCTGCGCATTGCGGAGGCGCTTTCGCTCACGCGCGGAGAAGTGCCGGAGCCGGGCAAGGGCGACGCCATCCGCGTCACCGGCAAGGGCAACAAGACGCGCATGGTGCCGGTGCTCGCTCCGGTGCTGCAACTGATCGCCGATTATGTCGCGCTCTGCCCCTGCGACCTGCCGCCGGACGGCGCGCTGTTTCGCGGCGCCAGGGGCGGACCGCTCTCGCCGCGCATCATCCAGCTCGCGATGGCGCGGCTGCGCGGCGCGCTCGGCCTGCCGGACAGCGCGACGCCGCATGCGCTGCGGCATTCCTTCGCGACGCATCTGCTGGCGCGCGGCGGCGATTTGCGCGCGATCCAGGAGCTTTTGGGCCACGCCTCGCTCTCGACCACGCAGATCTACACGGCGGTTGATACCGACCGGCTGATGGAGGCCTACAAGGCCGCGCATCCAAGGGCGTGAGTGCGAGATTTTTTCACGACCGCCAACGAAAAGGTCGAGAAAAATTGCCCACTTTGTCACTCATCCGTTCAGGAAATTGAGACACTTTCAACGCACCTTCACGAATAGGGCGAACGAAATCAGCTTCACGAAGCAAGACTTGGCTTTGACGACGATGAGGATTAAGAACGCCAACCCGCTTTCCAAATTCCCGGCGGACAAACCGTATTGGAGTGAGCAAGTCGGAATCGTTCGACACAACGATTGCCTGATCGAACCGATTATAGTGAGCGTCCAGCAGCATATGCGCTGCTAGGTTTACGTCCGAACCCTTCTCTTCAGTCTTGAGAACAGTTGCGTACTGTCCGTTACAGTTTCCCTGTCCATCACAAATCGGCATGCGGACAGAGTGGCTGAGAAAGTGGCCAAAATAGATTTCTATCTTGGGGTTTGTTGCCAAGGCGCGCAAATACACTTCTTGGCGGACTGATTGATCTGGATCGTTTGCTCGCGCGGCTACCCGCGCAGTGAAATACTTGATGGCGGTTATAGGCGTTGCCTTGAGAACTGTATTGCACAGCTTCTCTAGGTCGAGCCATTTAAACGGCGTCTTGCGAAGCGCGCCGTAGTAAAGATTGAACCCGTCCACGTACACGTGCGTACGCAAACTTGCCCCCAATGTAGCTGCGGCCACACAGCCCGAAGACTGTATGGCCGCGCGCCCTAAGGCCGAAGCCCTAGGGGTGATATAAATCCTAATATAGAGAATCAGTCGCGCATATCAATAGCTTTCCCAGAGTCAAGATGAATAGATAAAAGTTCAATGATTTGAGTCACATATGAATCGCGCGCTTGTCCACCGCGAGGGCGGCTTCCTTCACCGCCTCGGGCAGCGTCGGATGGGCGTGGCAGGAACGCGCGATGTCCTCGGACGAGGCGCCGAATTCCATCGCGATCACCGCCTCCGCGATCATGTTGCCGGCGGCGGAGCCGACGATCGCGACGCCGAGCACGCGGTCGGTCTTCGCATCGGCGAGAATTTTCACGAAGCCGTCGGTCTCGTGATTGGCCTTGGCGCGGCCGTTGGCGGTGAAGGGGAATTTCCCGACATTGTAGGCGATGCCCTCCGCCTTCAGCTCGTCCTCGGATTTTCCGACCGTCGCGATTTCCGGATAGGTGTAGACCACGTTCGGAATCGCGCCGTAATTCACGTGCCCCGCCTGGCCCGCGATGATCTCGGCCGCGGCGACGCCCTCGTCCTCCGCCTTGTGCGCGAGCATCGGCCCGCGGATGACATCGCCGATCGCGTAGATGCCGTCCACATTCGTCTTGAAGCGGTCGTCCACGGCGACCCGCCCGCGCTCGTCGAGCGCCACGCCGGCGTCCTTCAGGCCGAGCCCTTCCGTGTAGGGCACGCGGCCGATCGCGACCAGCACCACGTCGGCCTCGATCGCCTGCGCCTCGCCGCCCTTCGCGGGCTCGACCTTCGCCTTGAGTTTCTTGCCCGATGTATCGACCGCCGCGACCCTGGAGCCGAGCAGGAACTTCATGCCCTGCTTCTCCAGCAGGCGCTGCGACTGCCGCGCCACTTCCGAATCCATGCCGGGCAGGATGCGGTCGAGGAATTCGACGACGGTGACGTCGGCGCCGAGCCGCCGCCAGACCGAGCCGAGCTCGAGCCCGATCACGCCCGCGCCGACGACGAGCAGCTTTTCCGGCACCTTGTCGAGCGTGAGCGCGCCGGTGGACGACACGATGCGCTTCTCGTCGATCGCGATGCCCTTCAGCTTCGCGACATCGGAGCCGGTGGCGATGACGATGTTTTTCGTCTCCAGCACCTGCGTCTTGCCGTCGGCGGCCTTCACCTCGACCTTGTCGGGCGCGAGGATGCGGCCGGTGCCGCGCGCGACGTCGATCCTGTTCTTCTTCATCAGGAAGTCGACGCCCTTGACGTTGCCGTCCACGCCCTCGTCCTTGAAGGCCATCATCGCCTTGAGGTCGAGCTTGGGCTTGCCAACGCCGATGCCCATTTTCGCGAAGGCGTGGCCGGCTTCCTCGAACAGGTGCGAGGCATGCAGCAGCGCCTTGGAGGGAATGCAGCCGACATTGAGGCAGGTGCCGCCGAGCGTCGCGCGCTTCTCGACGACGCCCACCTTCATGCCGAGCTGCGCCGCGCGGATCGCGCAGACATAGCCGCCGGGGCCGGTGCCGATGACGATGAGATCGTAGGACATGATTATTGGTTCTTGATGGACTGGATTTCTTCGGAAAGGATTTGGAAGCCGGGCTTCGGGAGTTCGGCTTGCCGGTCGAAGCGGTCGTCGACCGATTCGCGGAACGCCCCCGGCTTTCCTTCGATCCTGGTCAGGCTCGCATGGAGCGCCGCAACGTCGCCTTCGACTTTGAGGTTATCGGCCCGCATCTGGGCCATGTCGGATTTGACCTGGCAAACGTCGCCCTGCGGCCACTCGATCTGCTCGCCCGGGAAGCTCAGGTCGATGTCTTCTGCCATCGGATATCTCGTTCGAGCTGTCGCCGCTCGCTGCGCAAACTATCACAAATCCAGCACGAGCCTTTCCGGGTCTTCGAGATTCTCCTTCACCCGCACGAGGAAGGTCACGGCTTCCTTTCCGTCGACGATGCGGTGGTCGTAGGAGAGCGCGAGATACATCATCGGCCGGATCTCGACCTTGCCGCCGATCGCGACCGGCCGCTCCTGGATCTTGTGCATGCCGAGAATGCCCGATTGCGGCGCGTTCAGGATCGGCGTCGACATCAGCGAGCCGTAGACCCCGCCGTTCGAGATCGTGAAGGTGCCGCCCTGCATCTCCTCGATCTTGAGCGCGCCGTCGCGCGCGCGGCGGCCGAATTCGCCGATATTCTTCTCGATCTCCGCGATCGACTTCATGTCGCAGTCGCGCACCACCGGCACCACCAGGCCCTTGTCGGTGCCGACGGCGACGCCGATGTGGTAATAGTTCTTGTAGACGAGGTCGGTGCCGTCGATCTCGGCGTTGACGGCGGGGATTTCCTTCAGCGCCTGCACGCAGGCCTTCACGAAGAAGCCCATGAAGCCGAGCTTCACGCCGTGCTTCTTCTCGAACAGGTCCTTGTAAAGGTTGCGCATCTCCATCACCGCCTTCATGTCGACCTCGTTGAAGGTCGTCAGCATGGCGGCGGTGTTCTGCGCGTCCTTCAGGCGGCGCGCGATGGTCTGGCGCAGCCGCGTCATCTTCACGCGCTCCTCGCGCGCGGCGTCGTCGGCGGGGGAGGGCGCGCGCATCTGCACCGACGCCGGCTGACCGATCGGCTGCGGCTGGGCTGCGGCGCGCTCGATCGCGGCCAGCATGTCGCTCTTGGTCACGCGGCCGTCCTTGCCGGTGCCCGGCACGCTCGCGGCATCGACGCCCGATTCGGCCGAGAGCCTGCGCACCGAGGGCGGCACCGGCATGTCGCCGGAGGGCTTCGGGGTCTGCGCTTCCGGCTTCGGCTCCTCGCGCGGCTTCGGCCGCTCCTCGGCGACGTTGATCGGCGCCGCGGTCGCGGTCTTCTGGTCGGGACGTCCGGCCGGCGCGGCCGCCGCCTTGCCGCCGCCCGCCCCTTCCCTGATCTGGCCGAGCAGCGCGCCGACCGCGACCGTGTCGCCGTCCTTTGCCGCGATCTCCGAGAGCGTGCCGGCGGCCGGCGCCGGCACCTCGATCGTCACCTTGTCGGTCTCGAGCTCGACCAGCGGCTCGTCGACGCTGACCGCGTCGCCGGGCTTCTTGAACCACTTGCCGATGGTCGCCTCGGTGACGGATTCGCCGAGCGTCGGCACGCGGATTTCGGTCATGGCGCAGATCCCTCCAGGCAGGCAGCCAGCAGTGTGGGCGAAGGCGCGGTCCGCACGCGCTCGTCCGCCACGCGAAGACTGCAGCGCCGCGCCCACGCTGCAGCGGCCAAGGTCGAGCGCATTACCCCAGCGCCTCGTCGAGCAGCGCCTTGAGCTGCTTGAGGTGCTGCGACATCTGCCCGGTGGCGGTCGCCGCCGACGCCGGCCGCCCGGCATAGGCAAACTTGCCCTTGATCCCGACCTGGTCGAGCACCCATTCGAGATAGGGCAGCATGAAGGAATAGGCGCCCATGTTGCGCGGCTCCTCCTGGCACCAGGTCACCTGCGCGTTGCGGAAGCGCGAGAGTTCGTGCACCAGCGCCTTCAGCGGCACCGGGTAGAGCTGCTCCAGGCGCAGCAGGTAGATGTCGTCGATGCCGCGCTTCTCGCGCTCCTCGTAGAGGTCGTAGTAGACCTTGCCGCTGCACAGCACGACGCGGCGGATCTTCTCGTCGGCCACCAGCTTGATCTTCTCGTTGGGCAGGAGCTGCGCGTCGTCCCAGAGCAGACGATGGAACGTCGTGTTCGGCCCCATCTCGTCGAGCCGCGACACCGCGCGCTTGTGGCGCAGCAGCGATTTCGGCGTCATCAGGATCAACGGCTTGCGGATGTTGCGCTTCAACTGCCGGCGCAGGATGTGGAAGTAGTTGGCCGGGGTCGTGCAATTGGCGACCTGCATGTTGTCCTCGGCGCACATCTGCAGAAAGCGTTCAAGCCGCGCCGAGGAATGCTCCGGCCCCTGGCCTTCGTAGCCGTGCGGCAGCAGGCAGACCAGGCCCGACATGCGCAGCCACTTGCGCTCGCCCGACGAGATGAACTGGTCTAACACCACCTGCGCGCCATTGGCGAAGTCGCCGAACTGCGCCTCCCACAGCGTCAGCGCGTTCGGCTCGGCGAGCGAATAGCCGTATTCGAAG
>JACAEG010000117.1 GCA_013388965.1 Pseudorhodoplanes sp.
TCGTTGAAGGAAGCGGCGTAACGGTATCGTTGCGTGCCAGTGGCTTTTCCCTCTCCCCGCTTGCGGTGAGAGGGCAAGCCCCGTTCGCCGATTTCCGGTTTACTTCGCCTGCGTCGCCGCGACCCGCGGGGCGGGGCGCGCCATCAGGGCGTCGATGCGGTCGCGCTCCTGTTCGAAGTTCGCGAGTATCGGGCCCTCCAGCGAGCGGCCGCGCGGCAGCTTGATGCGCATGGGATCGACAAAGCGGCTGTTGACCAGCACCTCATAATGCAGATGCGCGCCGGTCGACAGGCCGGTCGAGCCGACAAAGCCGATGATCTGGCCCTGCCGCACGCGCGCGCCCTGCTCCATGCCGCGCGCGAAGGCGGTCATGTGGCCATAGGCGGTCTCGTAGCCGTTGGCATGGCGGATGCGGATGTATTTGCCGTAGCCGGATTCCCAGCCCACCTTGTCGACGATGCCGTTGCCGGCGGCGAAGATCGGCGTGCCGGACGGCGCCGACCAGTCCACGCCGGTATGCATTTTCATGTAGCCGAGGATCGGGTGCTTTCGCACGCCGAAGCCCGAGCGCAGGATCGCCTCGTTGACAGGCTTGCGAACCAGGAACTTCTTCGCGCTCTTGCCGGTCTCGTCATAATAATCGACGATATTGTCGTCGAGCGTCTGGTAGCGATAGTAGCGCTTGGTTTCGCCTTCGGTCGTCAACGACGCATAGAGCACGTCGTTCTTGCCCTCGACGCCCGGCGCCTCGTCCTCGCCGGCATAGAGGACTTCGAACGAATCCCCGGCCTGCGCCTTGCGCTGGAAGTCGACGTCGTAGGAGTAGATGCGGATCAGGTCCTCGATGACGGCGCTGGGCACCTGGTTGCGCAGGGCTGTCTCCCAGATGCTCTGGTAGAGCCGCACGCCGCGGCCGTCGTCCTCCTCCTCTGTTGCATCCGCGATCTCGGTATTGATGCTTTGCACGTCCACCGAGACGTATCTGCCGCTGTCGGACAGCGCGACGACCGCCTCGACTGCGGTTTCGTTGGCGACGATCACCCGGATCGGCTGCTGACGATTGCCGCCGACGATCTGGGACAGCAGGATTTTCAGCCGCTGGCCTTCCTTCAGGCCGTTGTCGCGTCCGCGCGCGCCGAGCACCGTGGCGATCGCCTTGATCTCCTCCGGCGTGGCCTGCAGCTCGCGCAGCACCGTGGTGATGTTCTCGCCCTTCCGGATCGTGAAGACGCGCTCGCTCCAGCCGTTGCCGCCGGTGGTGCTGTCCGCGGTCTTGCCGAGGAGCGTGATGTTTTCCGGCACGATGCGGGCCTCGAAGCCGGCATAGGGATCGGGCGTGCCGTCGGCCGGCGCATAGGCGAGCTGCGTGCGGCCCGGAATGCTCGCGGTCGTCAGCGGCTTGCCGGCCCGGCCCGTCCAGTTCGCGGCGTCGCGCACGCTCGCGATCACGTCGTCCATCGGCAGAACGCTCGCGAGCTTCGCGCGTCCAATGAAGGCGGCCAGGTCGCGCGTCACGAAGGAGACTTCGGCGTCCGGCTCGGCATTGGCGGCGGCGTCCTCCGCCGAGACCGGCTCGGCGGAATCCGACAGCATCTTCTGCGGATTGAAAGGCGGGATCGATGCCGACAATTCCGACACCGAGAGCGAAAGATTGCTGGCGACGCGCACGAAGGGGCGCGCGCGCACGACCTCGCGGTTGCCGATGCGGCTCGTCATCGACATGCGCACGACCTGGCGCGCCGCATTGGCTTCGCCCGCCGGCGGAAGCCGGTCGCTCTTGCGCAGCCCGAGCTTTTCTCCCGCCCCGCCGAGCGCGCCGCGCAGGACATTCCCGACGCGCTCGGGCAGCGCGGCAAAATTCGTCTGTCCGTCGAGAGAGGTGAAGACCGCGCCGCCCATGAGCGCCGCTCCGCAAAGGCCGGTCAGGATCGTGCCGGAAAACCACTGGGCGGAGACGCGCCGGCGGTCGATGATCCCGCCGGGGCCGCCGTCCACGGACAGCGGAGGCTCGTTGCCAAGATCGATCGGATCCGGTTCAGACCGAAACCGGTATGGTCCGCGCCTGCCTTGATCCAAGTCGCCGTCCCCAATTTCCGCACACGCGGGCGCGTGTGGTAGCCGAATTCCGGTCCTGACGGTGCAAACGCGAAGCGAACGATGAGCGGCGCCACGATGCCGTGCAGCCTCCGGCCCGTCAATGACGGCGAAACTGCATTGTCGGCGATGCTGGCTGGCTCGGCGTCCCCCCGAATCCGCGCGTTTTTCCACCCTCGGAGGCGACAGCACGTCGCAGGAATATGGCCTCAGTACGGCGCCCCGACGGGACCCCTGGCGGAAACAAAAACCCGCCCTATATAATGTCGGGCACGAAGGCGCGGGGCACTCGCCTGTGAGCATCGAGAAATAGGTGCATCGCAGCGTTTTTTTCCGCGATTTCGTGTTGACAAGAATTGGGACCGCGACCTATATACGCGCCCTACGACGTGCCGCCCGCCCTTGGGGCTCGTTGGCGCGTCGCCGAAGCATCTCACTAGCAAGGTGATTTAGGCTTCCGAGGTTGATCGGAAGCCCTAGGCTTCGACGGCTTTCCGGTTCACCGGAAAGAGGGGACCGCACGGTCTCCGGGCTGTTTGAAAAGTGAATCGGAAGAAAGAGAAACGTGGACGGCGGAGTCCTTGCGGGCCGCTTTCTCGTAGAGGGAAACCTTTGCGCGGATGCGGCCGGACGAGAACTTCGGCGGTCTAACGTTTCAAGGTACATCGCTGATCGTGAAAGCGATCAGTGTATGGACCTCGTCAAACGTTGTGATCGGCCGAGATCAAATCTCATCCAACTTGAGAGTTTGATCCTGGCTCAGAGCGAACGCTGGCGGCAGGCTTAACACATGCAAGTCGAGCGGGCGTAGCAATACGTCAGCGGCAGACGGGAGAGTAACACGTGGGAACGTCCCCTTCGGTTCGGAACAACACAGGGAAACTTGTGCTAATACCGGATACGTCCGTAAGGAGAAAGATTTATCGCCGAGGGATCGGCCCGCGTCTGATTAGCTAGTTGGCGGGGTAATGGCCCACCAAGGCGACGATCAGTAGCTGGTCTGAGAGGATGATCAGCCTCACTGGGACTGAGACACGGCCCAGACTCCTACGGGAGGCAGCAGTGGGGAATATTGGACAA
>JACAEG010000142.1 GCA_013388965.1 Pseudorhodoplanes sp.
CCGGCGGCACCGAGACTGTCAGCATGCAAGTCGCATGCAAGCGCGATCAGCGGATCGGCGGGGCATACTGGATGCCGCCCTTGCTCCACAGCGCGTTGAGGCCGCGGCTGATCTTCAGCGGAGAGCCCTGCCCGACCGTCCGCTCGAAGACCTCGCCGTAATTGCCGACATGCTTGACGATGCGATAGGCCCAGTCGTTGGTCAGGCCCAGCGCCTCGCCGTGCTTGCCCTCGGTGCCGAGCAGACGCTTGATCTCGGGATTGTCGGACTTGAGCATGTCGTCGGCATTGGCCTTGGTGACGCCGAGATCCTCGGCGTTGATCATGGCGAACAGCGTCCACTTGACGATATCGAACCACTGGTCGTCGCCGTGGCGCACGGAGGGGCCGAGCGGCTCCTTGGAGATGATCTCGGGCAGCACGATGTGGTCGTTCGGATTCACGACGCGCAGCCGCTCGGCATAGAGCGCAGAGGCGTCCGTGGTGTAGGCGTCGCAGCGGCCGGCGTCATAGGCCTTCACCGCCTCGTCCGCGGTCGCGAAGGTCACCGTCTTCAGCTTCATCTTGTTGGCGCGGAAATAGTCCGCGAGGTTGAGCTCGGTGGTCGTGCCCTGCTGGACGCAGATCGCCGCGTCGTTGAGTTCCAGCGCGGAATTGACCTTCAGCGCCTTGCGCACCATGAAGCCCTGGCCGTCGTAGTAATTGACACCGGTGAAGTTGAGGCCGAGCGAGGTGTCGCGCGAACTCGTCCAGGTGGTGTTGCGCGCCAGCACGTCCACCTCGCCCGATTGCAGCGCGGTGAAGCGGTCCTTCGCGCTCAGCGGCACGAACTTGACCTTGGTCGGATCGTTGAAGATCGCCGCTGCGAGCGCACGGCAGAACTCCACGTCCAGCCCGGTCCAGTTGCCCTGGGCGTCGGGCAGGCCGAAGCCGGCGAGCGAACCGTTTGCGCCGCATTGCAGCTGCCCCCGCTGCTTGACCGTGTTGAGCGTCTGCGCCGATGCGGCCGAGGCCGACAGGGCGAGCGCGCCCGCGACGGCAAGTGACGTGATGATACGCTTCATGGTTTTGAGTTCCCCTATTATACATCTGGCATCGAGTGTATTGCCGCGGCGGTCCCGCGCGGCCAACGGATTCCCGAACAACGCCGTCCCAATCGCCCGCCCCTCGATTTCACCCATCACAAACCGATTGGGGTACCGGGTCAAGGGGTTGACCTTTGCCGCGAAAGGCCGCGGATAAGCATTTCCGGACGGGGTCCAAACGGGACAAGAACAGGTCATGGCAGGCAACGGAGACGGCGGGCAAGGCTCCGCACACGGCTCTGCGCTGGGCAGGCTGAAGCCCGAAACGCGCCTGGTCGTCGGCGGGCGCGACACCGCCTCCCAGTTCGGTTTTGTCAATCCGCCGGTCTATCACGCCTCGACCGTGCTCTATCCAAGCGCCGAGGACATGGTGGCGCACCGCGCGCGCTACCAATACGGACGGCGCGGCACCCCGACCACCGAGGGGCTGGAGAATGCCCTGCGCGCGATCGAAGGGCCGGATTGCGCGGGCGTAGCCCTCGTGCCGTCGGGCGCCGCGGCTGTCTCGACCGCGCTGCTCTCGGTCGTCTCGGCGGGCGACCACATCCTGATCACTGACAGCGTCTATCGTCCGACCCGCGTCTTCGCCGACACAATCCTCAAGCGGCTCGGCGTGGAGACGACCTATTACGATCCGCTGATCGGCGGCGGCATTGCATCGCTCATGCAGCCGAACACGCGCGCTGTCTTCGTCGAGGCGCCCGGCTCGCAATCCTTCGAGATGCAGGACATCCCGGCGATCGCGAAGGCGGCGCATGCGGCCGGCGCGGTCGTGCTGATGGACAATACCTGGGCGACGCCGCTCTATTTCCCCGCCTTCGAGCGGGGCGTCGATTTGTCCATTCAGGCCGGCACGAAATATATCGGCGGGCATTCCGATCTCATGCTCGGCACCATCTCCGCGAACGAGCGGACCTGGCAAAATCTGCGGGACACGCAGATGACGCTCGGCCTCTGCGTCGGGCCCGACGACGTCTATCTCGCGCTGCGCGGATTGCGCACGATGAGCGTACGGCTCGAGCGCCATCAGCGTTCGGGGCTCGAAGTCGCACGCTGGCTGGCACAGCGTCCCGAAGTGCTGCGCGTTCTCCATCCCGGCCTGGAAAGCGATCCCGGTCACGCGCTCTGGAAGCGCGATTTCCTGGGAGCTTCGGGATTGTTCAGCATCATCCTCAAGCCGATATCCGAGCAGGCGGTATATGCCTTCCTCGACGCGCTGACGTTGTTCGGCATGGGTTTTTCGTGGGGCGGCTATGAGAGCCTCGTGATCCTGTTCGATTGCTCAGGCTACCGCACAGCGACGACATGGCAGCCCGGCGGACCCGCCCTGCGGTTCCACGTCGGACTGGAGGATACCGGCGACCTGATCGCCGATCTCGAGCAGGGATTTGCCGCCCTCGCGCGCGCCCGCTGATCTCAGATCTCGGACACTGCGGAATTCTTGCGGTCGCGTGTCACGAAATAGATATTGCGCAGATAGACGAAGACCCCGAAACTCTGACCGGCGATGAAGACGGGGTCTTTCCGGTAAAGCGCATAAATCAGCAGCAGCACGCCGCCGCCGATCGAGAACAGCCAGAAGGCGAACGGGATGACGCTCTTGCCGGCGCGCTCCGAGGCGATCCACTGCACGACGAAGCGGGCGGTGAACAGGCCCTGCGCGACAAAGCCGAGCACGACCCACCAATCGAGGTTGGTCACGAAGACGTCCTGCAGATAGCCGCCGACCGCGTTTGCGAGATCAATGAGCATCCGTCACCTCCGAAGCCTGCGGGATATTCCTGCGCCGGCGGATCAGCCACCACACACCGAGCAGATCGAGAATTCCGACCCAGAGCCGGTCCCAGAATCCGTAATTCGACACGCCCTGGCCGCGCGGCCGGTCGACGACATCGACATAGGCGATGCCGAAGCCGTCGCGCCGCACGAGCGCGGGGAGGAAGCGATGCAATCCGTCGAAATAGGGAAGCCTGAGAAAGACGTCGCGGCGAAAGGCCTTCAGTCCGCATCCGGTGTCGCGTGTGCCGTCGCGCAGGATCGCACCGCGCACGCCGTTGGCGACGCGCGACTGGAATTTCTTGAATGCGCTCGCCTTGCGCCCCACGCGCTGACCGGCCACGAGGCCGACCGTCGCATCGGCCTGCAGCGCCTCGATCAATTTGGGAATGAAGGCCGGGTTGTTCTGTCCGTCGCCGTCGATGGTCGCCACGATCGGGGAACGCGCGGCGATCACGCCGGTCGTGACCGCCGAGGATTGTCCGCAGGATCGGGCATGTCTGATCTGCCGAAGATAGGGCCTTGTGGCCATCAGTTGCAGAAGTTCCGCTCCGGTGTCGTCGCTCGATCCGTCGTTGACATAGACGATCTCGAAATCGCGGCCGGCCAGGGCTGACGCGATTTCATCGACGAGGGGAGCGATATTGCCGGCCTCGTTGCGGACCGGCACGACAACCGAGATATCGGGCATGCGCGGCGCTTTTATTGGCCCGTCACGCGGCGGGCAAGAGTCTTGATGCGTCGCCACGACGGCCAGGGCTTCGGAACGATGGCGCCAGCCGGAGTCATGACGAAAACAAGCCCCCGGTCGGCGAAATATTCGCGGATCAGGAATGCCCCGATGAATCCGATCACCCCGCCCACGACCACGTCGCTCCAGTAATGCGCGAGCACAACCACCCGGCTGACCGCGATCAGGAGCGCATAGACGAACATCGCCGGCATGAGCCGCGGCCAAAGGGCCGCGATGGCAAAGGCCGCAGCAAAGGCGGTGGTCGCATGGCCGGACGGCATGCTGGCATAGTCGGCCCGCCACCCAAGCGGAACATAGGTGAAGGGATCGAATTCGCCGACAATCGGCCGCGCCCTCCCGATCACGCGCTTGACGATTGTGACAAAGAGGCTCGGCAAGCCGATGGCCGCAACCAGAAACAGGCACCGGACGGCGATGGCAGCGAGCACAGACCGGGTCATCCGCGTCAGATGCGGCCCGCTCGCGAGCGCAATCGCGACAATCGCGGCGCCCAGCGGAAACAGGAACCAGCCGGATTTTCCGAAGTCGGTCACGACGTTGAAGAACGCGGCCACCATCTTCGGCAGCATCAGCGCCCCGCGCGTCGCCGCCCCGTCGAACAGGGCCATCTGCCAGAACGCGGCGAACACGATCGCCGCAATGACCGCCAGCCGCCGCGGCAGTCCGACGGCCTCGCGCTGCAGGAATGCGGGCTTGGGTTTGCGCAACAGCCAGCCGATCCCGGCGGCGAAGTTGGCGCGCACCGCCTCATCCCATCGCGTGTTAGCGTTCGCCGGATTCGCGTTCGGCGTCGTCATTGCGGCTCTTCCATCGACCGGAAGATGGAGAGGACGACGTGCCGCCCGCCGCTGATATTGATGGAATCGAACTTTGGACCCGGCTTGTAACGCAGTCCGATCGCGTCGGCGCGCTGCTCGAAGCTGCGCTGCTGGCGGCTCTCGACAATGGCGAAGCGGCAGCCGCCGCGCCGCAAGAATTCGGCCGCGCCGGCGCCGTCGGTCAGCTGCGTATCCGTGCCGACGAGCAATACGAGACTGGGCTCATGAAACCCGGCCGCTGCCGCGATCGGATCGGGACAATCCGCGCCACGCAGATATCTTGCAATCCTGTCGCTCGGAAACAGCTCGGGTATGCGCGTGGCGATAAAGCCGTAGACGGCGATTGACAGGAACAGCGAAGCCGCCGCCGCACGCAGAAACGCGCGTTGCGGGCCATCCGCATCGTACAGCCACCATGCTCGGAAGCCGAAGATGATCGCAGCCATCGCAAACGGCCATGACAGGATGCTGAAATTCCCGCTCACGACGGCAAGGCCGACGATCGCAATCAGGCCGACTCCCAATGGAACCACGAACCACCACAATGCGCCCCGCTCGAGCCAGACGTTGCGCGAGAGCCGTAAGGGATCGAGCCGCCCCGCAATCAGGATGGCGATGGCGGGATAAAGCGGAAGCACATAATGCGGCAGCTTGGTGATGATCAGCTCGAACATCACCCAGGCCGGAACCAGCCAGGCCAGCAGAAACCTGGTTTCGGGCTCGCGTCGCTCGCGCCAGATCGAAGGCGCTGCCAGACCGGACAGGATCGAGGCCGGCCAGAAGGTCGCGAAGAACAGGACGATGAAATAGCCGGGCGGCGCTCCGTGCGACTCCTGTCCGCTCGCGACCTTGCCGAGCATGTCGCCGCCAACCGAGTCCGCGAAGAACGTATTGCCCGCACGCAGCATGATGGCGACGAACCACGGCAGCACCAGCGCGAGCATCCACGCGAAACCCGCAACCGGGCGCAGGCCGCTGATCCAGCGCGCATTGCGGTCGACGATCACGAGCGCCGTCGCGCACAGAACGGCGAAGCCGAGAATGAGCGGTCCCTTGAGCAGGATGCCGGCGGCCATCGCCGTCCAGAACAGCCCCGTCAGCAGCCATCGCCGCCGGATGCTTTCCGGCTCGCCCCCGCGCCCCAGATAGATGCGGCCCATCGCGCCCATGACGACGATGCAGTTGAACAGCAGCATGGCATCGGTCTTGGCGAGGCGCGCCTCCACCCCGAGCAGGATGCAGGTCGCCATCATCAGGCCGGCGAGGATGGCCGCGCGGCGCGAGACGAAGGCGAGCGCAGCCCAGTAGGTCAGCAGCACGGCGCCGACGGCGCCGATCAGCGAGGGTATGCGGTAGATGCCGATGCGCGTCGCCGCGCGCGGCACCCCGATCGCATCGGCGACCTGCAAGGTGATTGCCTGCAACCAGTAGATGCCGACCGGCTTCTTGTAGCGAACGTCGTCCTGAAAGCGGATATCGACATATTCGCCGCTTTCGACCATCTGCTTGCTGGCCTGCGCGAAGCGCGGCTCGTCCCGGTCGATCGGTGGAATTCCGAACTGGCCCGGCATGAAGGCCAACAGCGAGACAAGCAGCAGGAAGGCGGCCGCGCGGCGGTGGCTCGCTACCGCGGCATTCAGGAAGCTCGACAACCCCTCCGGCCAGAATGTCCGGCCGGTTTCGGACGCGAAATCGCTCATTTACGTGGACCGCCCTGCAATTGCGGGCGGACAATAGTGAAATCGGCCGGGGCGGGAAAGCTATTGCAGGCGGACGAGCACGCTGTCCGAAAGTCCCTTTGAATCCATCACGGTAACGCGGACAAAGCCGGGGCCGTCCGGATCGATCAGGACAAGGCGCCGGCCCGATGGCGGCGCATGGGGAGCGCCGTTCACCATCACAATGAAGGGTTCCGCCCCGCCGCCAATTTTGAGGGCGAGCGGTTCGACCTTTCCGCCCATTTGCGACAATTCGATGCGCGCGCCGTTCGGCGGATAGAGGATGCGCGGCACATGGCTTTCCTCCTGCGCAGCGAAGCGCTGCATGGGCCGCGGCAGCCGCGCCGTCGGCGACACGATGGCCCCCTTCGGTGCGGGCGGCAGCGGGGCGGCCTGCCCGCTCCGCGCGAAGGCATCGAACAGGATCGGGGCCGCGGCCGTGCGCCCGACCAGTCCGGGCACGGATGCACCATCCGCCCGCCCGACCCAGACGCCGATGGTCCGGCGTCCGTCGAAGCCGACGGCCCAGGCGTCCCGATAGCCGTAGGAGGTGCCGGTCTTGAAGGCCACGCGATTTTGCGCGCCATGTTCCGGCGGCGGCGTCCCCATCAGCACGTTGCCGACATACCAAGCCGCCACCGGATCGAGCAGCCGCCGCACCGGCCGCGCGACGGCGAGATCGTCGGCGCGCTCGGCGAGCGCGATGGCGCCGCCCTGTCGCGCGATGCCGGCATAGAGCATGGTCAGGTCGGTGAGCTTGACGCCGACGCCGCCCAGTCCCATCGCGAGGCCGGGCGCCTCGCCTCGCGGCAGGAACAGCGGCGCGCCCGCCTGCGCGAGCCGGGCGGTCAGGCGGGCGGTCCCGACCTTGTCGAGCAGCGCCACGGCGGGAACGTTGAGCGACATCTGGAGCGCCTTGCGCACCGTGACCGTGCCCTGGAAGGTCAGGTCGAAATTCTCGGGCGCATAATTGCCGAAGCGTGCCGGGCGATCCTCGATCAGCGTTTCGGGATGGACGAGACCGTCCTCGAATGCCAGTCCGTAGATGAAGGGCTTGAGCGCGGAGCCCGGCGAGCGCAGCGCCTGGCTCATGTCGACCTGCCCGGCGCGATGCCGGTCGAAATAATCCGAGGACGCGACGCGCGCGCGGATTTCGCCCGCGGCATGGTCGACCGCCACGATCGCGACCGAGACGTCGGGACCGAGCGCGCGCGCGCGCGCGCGCG
>JACAEG010000009.1 GCA_013388965.1 Pseudorhodoplanes sp.
CCCCCCCCCCCCCCCCCCCCCCGGCCGATGGGTTACGAGCGGTAGATGCGCTTGGCCTGCCGTTCGGCGATGGCGATGGCGCCCTTGGCGTCTTCGCGGCCGGTCGCGTAGTTTGCGAACATGTCCACGACGATGAAGTCGGCGATCGCGGCCGCCGCCTTCTCGCCGAGCGAACCCTGCCCGGCGGGCGTCAGCGTGCGCTTCGAGACGTCGCGGAACACCGTACGCTTCGGATCCGCCGTCCAGATCGGGTTCTTGTCGTAGGCGAGCAGGAAGTGCGAGAGATAGCCCTGCGCCCCCTCGACCCACGGGTTGAAGTTCTCGGCTTCCAGCATGAAGGCGGTCAGCGCCTTGCAGGCCTGCGGAGCCTTCGTGAAGTTGAAGGTCAGGATCGGGAAGGCGAGATGCAGTTCGGTCGGCTTGCCGACCGGGCCGATCGGCATGTAGGCGTGGTCCATGTCCTCCGCGACCGCCTTGTTGTCCTTTTGCGCGGCGACATAGATCGAGATGCCGTTCGAGGTCAGGTGCAGGTCGCCCGCCACGAAAATCTTGTTGTTGGACGAGTCGTTCCACGACGCCGTGCCGGGGATGAAGTTGTCGTACAGCGCCTTGACGTATTCGAGCGCCTTGACGGTCTCCGGCGAGTTGAGAATGACCTTGTCGTTCTTGTCGACGAGCTGGCCGCCATGCGCCCACAGCGCCCAATGCAGCCAGGTGTTGGCGTCGCCGGATGCGTGACCGAGCGCGAAGCCGGCCGGGGTGTTGTTCTTCTTCAGCGCCTTGACGAGTTCGAGGAAGCCCGCAGTGTCCTTCGGGAATTCCTTGAAGCCGGCCTTCTCCATCGAGGAGATGCGGTAGTTCATCAGGCCGCCGGTGGTCGCGACCGGGATGCCGATCCACTTGCCGCCGGACTTGCCGTACATCTCGGCGGATTCCGTCCAGCCGCCATACTTCTTGCCGAGGTAGTTGGCGACGTCGGTGAGATCGAGGCACTTGGCCGGGAACAGGTGCGGGAGCGAGTAGAGACCCCAAACCATGTCGAGGCCTTGGCCGGTATTGGCGACGACCGACGCCTTGGGCTGGATGTCCTCGAACGATTCGTTGGTGACGACGACGTCCACTCCGGTCGCGGTCTTGAACGCCGCGATCATCTTGAGGAACGCTTCGTCCTCGGCCGGCACGAAGCGGCGCCAGCGCATCAGGTTGATCTTGGCGCCCTTCTCGGCCTTCCAGGGCGCGGCCTGCGCCCAGGCTTTCGCCCAGTCGAGCAGCGCGGGACCGGACAAGGCGGCGGCCGCCGCAAAGGCGGTGCCGCCCTGAACCACGGTACGGCGAGTCAAGTCAGTCATTTTCATTCCTCCCGTTATACTTTCTGATTTGATTGAATCTCAGGCGTTCAATCGTTTGCCCGTCGCCTCGTCGAACAGGTGGACAAGCGTCGGATCGGGTTTGAGCCGAACCTTGTCACCCGGCTCGAATTTGTGACGCTCGCGGAACACCTCGACGATTTCCTCGCCGCCGAGCTTCGCGAATACCTGCGTCTCGGAGCCGGTCGGCTCCACCACCACGATTTCGGCCTCGGCGCCGTCGTCCGCGATGGTGAAATGCTCGGGGCGGATGCCGTAGACGGCGGGGCGCCCGTCGGAATTGGCGGGAGCGGTGGCGAGCGGCAGCTTCACGCCGTTCGGGCCCACAAAGCCCGCGCCGCCATTCGCCTTCACCTGGCCCTTGAGAAAGTTCATTGCCGGCGAGCCGATGAAGCCCGCGACGAACTGGTTTTCAGGCTTGTCGTAGAGGTCGAGCGGCGTGCCGATCTGCTCCACGATGCCGTCATGCATGACCACGATCTTGTCGGCCATTGTCATCGCCTCGATCTGGTCGTGCGTGACATAGACGGTCGTGGTCTTGAGCCGCTGGTGCAGCTCCTTGATCTCGGTCCGCATCTGCACGCGCAGCTTGGCGTCGAGGTTGGACAGGGGCTCGTCGAACAGGAAGACCTGCGGGTCGCGCACGATGGCGCGCCCCATCGCGACGCGCTGGCGCTGGCCGCCGGACAATTGCCGCGGGTAGCGGGCGAGCAAGGGGCGCAGGCCCAGAATGTCGGCGGCGCGGTTCACGCGCTGTTCGATCTCGGCTTTCGGCGCCTTCCGCAGCTTGAGCGAGAACGCCATGTTGTCGGCGACCGTCATGTGCGGATAGAGCGCGTATTTCTGGAACACCATCGCGATGTCGCGGGCCTTGGGCGGCACGTTGTTGACGACGCGGTCGCCGATGCGGATTTCGCCCTCGGTGATGTTTTCCAGCCCCGCGATCATGCGCAGCAGCGTCGACTTTCCACAGCCGGAAGGCCCGACCAGCACGACGAATTCGCCGTCGTCGATCGCGATATTCACGCCGTGAATGACATGAGTTGCGCCAAAAGCCTTGCGAACGTCGCGGATGGCGACCGACGCCATGCAGTCCTCCCAATCGAGCCGGCGCAGGTCGCGCCCCGGCCCTTTCGACGTGAGCCGTTTCTGTTTGGACCTAGCATGTTACAGTCTTGCGGTTCAAATCAAGCTCAATGATTCGCCAGAAAGCGTTGGCTGCCCATTGACTTAAGCGATTTCAATCGGGCCGGTTTCCGGCTATCAGAATTCGCCCCGTCCGGTGGCGCATCGCTTGCGAGGGAGACGGCTCATGGCCGCTGAAAAAACCGATGTCCTGCTGCTCGGGCCGGCCATGCCCGTCATCGTGGAGGGCCTGTCGAAGGCCTTCACGCTGCACAGGCCGACGGACGAGAAGCACCGCGCGGCGCTGATCGAGGAGCTTGCGCCGCGCCTGCGCGCCATCGCCGCCGGCGGCGGCCACGGCATCATCGACGCCGCGCTGATGGCGAAGCTGCCCAGGCTCGAAATCATTTCCAGCTTCGGCGTGGGCTACGACCATATCGACGCCAAATGGGCCGGCGAGCACGGCATCGTCGTCACCAACACGCCCGATGTGCTGAACGAGGAGGTCGCCGATACCGCGCTCGGCCTCCTGCTCTCGACCGTCCGCGAATTGCCGCAAGCGGAGCGCTGGCTGCGCGCCGGCAAGTGGCTGGAAAAGCCCTACCCGCTGACCAAGGGGACGTTGCGCGACCGCACCGTGGGCATTGTCGGGATGGGGCGGATCGGGCAGGCGATCGCGCGGCGGCTCGACGCCTTCGGCGTGCCGGTGGTCTACCACTCGCGCAATCCGCAGAAAGGAGTCGGTTACCGTTACTATCCGAATCTCATCGACATGGCGCGCGACGTCGATACGCTGATGATCATCGTGCCGGGCGGGCCTGCGACCAGGAACATGATCAACATGGCGGTGTTCGAGGCCTTGGGGCCGAAAGGGATCGTCATCAACATGGCGCGCGGCTCGGTGATCGACGAGCCGGCGCTGATCAAGGCGCTGCAGAACAGGACCATCATGTCGGCGGGCCTCGACGTGTTCGCGGAAGAGCCGAAGGTGCCGGCCGAGCTGATCGCGATGGATCACATCGTGCTCTATCCGCATGTCGGCTCGGCGTCCGAGCATACGCGCCGCGCGATGGGCCAGCTTGTGGTCGACAATCTGCTCGCCTGGGCCGAAGGCAGGCCACCGCTGACCCCCGTGGCCGAGACGCCTTATCCGCCGAAGAAAAAATAGATGCGGTCCCGGCTTGCCATCGTCTGCCTGCTCGCCCTCGCGCCGCTGGCGGCGCATGCGCAGGCGCCGAGCGAGCAGGTGAAGGCGGTCGCCGGCGCCTATCAGCTGTCGAATACGGAGCGCGACAGGGTCTGCAACGTCACGCTGAAGACCGATGCCGCGCGCGGCGGCTACAGGGTCGAATTCGAGAAGCCCTGTCCGGAAGCGATCCCGCCGACGAAGGATGTCGAGGCCTGGACGCTGGTCAACGATGCGGTGCGCTTGATCGATGCGCGCGGCCGCGTGCTGTTCGACTTCACCGAGGTCGAGTCCGGGATGTTCGAGGCCGAGCGGCGCGGGGAGGGCCTCTACTTCCTGCAGAACGCTGCGGCGCCGGAGCTCGCGGTCAGGACGGTCGAGCAGATGACCGGCGAATGGATCATGCGCCGCCGCGCCGGGCCGCCGATCTGCTCCGTCGCGCTCGAAAACGCCCCCGCCGGCGACGAGGGGTTGCGGCTGCGCGTCAGGCCGGGATGCGATCCCGCGGTCGCGCGCTTCAATCCGGTCTCGTGGAAGATGGATCTCGGGCAGCTCGTGCTGCGGTCGCGCGGCGGCGACACCTGGCGCTTCGAGCAGGACGACGAGAATGCCGATCTCTGGCGCCGCCTGTCCGACAGCGCCGAGGGCGTGACGATGGCGAAGCGATAGCCGCGATCGCAGCGCGAGCGGCGTTGGTGCGGAGCGTCAGGCCGGAAGGCCCGCCTGTGCCAGCGCGTCCATGATCCGGTCGCGAAAATCTCGCGGCAAGGGCGGCAGGCCCTCCGGCACTTTCGACACGGTGAGATCCGGATATTTCTCGCGCAGCGCATCGAGGCTTCGCTTCGCCTGATCCTTCGCGCCGGCGATCAGATGCGCCGGGCATAATGTGCGGTGGATCCAGGCGGAGGAGGAGTGCTCCGCCAGCGCGCGCGCCTGCCAGCGTGCGGCTTCGCCGTAGCGCCCGGCGCCGAAATGCGCGCAACCGATGCCGACCATTGCGTTGAAGGCGAGCGGATCGTCCGGCGCCAGCTCGAGCGCGATGGTCAGCCGCTCGATCGCCGAATCGGATTTGCCCTTGTAGGCGTCGATCCACCCGCTCCGGCTCCAGGCCCAGGCCGAACCTCCGTCGATGGCAAGCGCCCTGCCGACAACCTGCTCCGCTGTATCGATATCGTGCAGCAGCGTGAGCGCATTGCCGATGATCGAGAGGACAACCGCATCGGCCGGGAGGGCGAGCGCCCTCTTGGCGAACGCGGCGCTCCGCAGGCGATCGTCATGCGGGTCCGACGTGAAATGATAGATGACGCGCTGGCCATGCGCCCAGGCGGCGAGGGCGAGCGCGAGCGCATTGTCGGGATCGCGTTCCATCGCCCGGTCGAGCATATCGAGTGCGCGCGCATTGCTCTCAGGATCGAGCGATAGGACGCAGGGCAGCGCGCGGAGCGCAAGGTCCTGCGCCGTGACATCGCGATCCGGCCGCCGCCTGGCACGCTCGATCTCGGCCCCCCGCAAGGAAGGCTGCAGCGCGGCTGCGATGCGGGTGGCCATGTGATCGTCGAAGGCGCCGGGGCCTTGGAGGGGCAATTCGGTGCGATGCGCCCACAGGTGACGGCCGGTTTCCCTGTCGATCAGCCGCAGCATCAGCCGCGTCTGCGCACCCGCACCCTTGAGACCGCCCGCGAGCTGGTAGCGCGCATATTCCGTCCTGTTCGACAGGCCGACGCCCGTGCGTGCGAGCGCCGCTGCCAGCTCGTCGGCGATCTCGCGGGCGACTTCGCCCTGCGCAGGCTCCGATTCGATCGCCCCGATGGCAAGCGTCGGCCGTTCCTGGCCGGACATGACCGGGTGCCGTTCGCCCGCGAGCATTTCGATGAACGTCGCCTGCCGCTTCAGGGTCTGCGAGGGCGTCTCGCCATAGCGGCGGCGATATTCGAGCGAGAAACGTCCGAAATGCGTCAGCCCGCAGCGCGCGGCGACGTCCATCACCTTCAGGCCGGGCGCGCCCTGCAAGAGCTGCCGTCGCGCGCGCTCGTAGCGGATGTCCTGCAACGCCTCGACCGGCGTCTTGCCGAGGAAATTGCGGAACTGCCGCTGCAGCGCACGCCCCGACATGCCGGCGGTCTTTGCAAGTTCGGACAGGCCGATCTCGCGGCCGGCGGCCGCCTGCATGGCATCGAGCGCGCGGCGCACGCCGCGCGGCAGAACCGGCGCCGAAGTCGATGCATCCTTGCGTTCGCTGACCATTGCTCACCCCGAAACAGTGCGGCGTCCGGCGAGGTCCTTATACCCCGTTTGCAGGCCGTCCGCGCGCCCAAGGTTTCGTCTTCCGGACGGCCGTGTCGCGATCTGGATAGCGGAGACCGCGCCTGCGGCCCCGCCTGCGCGACCGCGAGAGGCAGGTCGATCCGGCTTGCGCGGCTGGAGAATCCGCCATCGGTGCGGAAGCCGCGGACGAGAGCGGACCGTGGCCTAGTGCCGTACGCCGATCCTTGCGCTCGTCTCCGCGACGAAGGTTTCGATCTCGCCGAGGAGAGTCTCCCACGAGAGCTCGCCGGGGATGGGAACGTGATTCTCGGAATCGAGAGTCACAAAGCGCGCGCCGGGGATGTTCGCGGCCAGGAAGCGGCCCTGCTCGACCGGGACGACACTGTCCTTGCGTGCATGCAGGACCAAAGTCGGCACCCGGACCCGCGGGAGAATATCGGCGACGTCGATGTCGTCGCAGGCATTGCGGAGCCGGATCGCGAGATCGGCGTCCGTCGTCTGCCGCTGCATGTCAGCGAACCATCTGATCTGCTCGCGCGAGCCGTTGGGGAGGTAGAGCGAGCTGAAGGCGCGCATGTACGCCGAATCTTCCTGCCCCCATCCCTGCCGCATGATGCCCAGAACGGCCTGGGCCTGCGCAATGTCCTGCGGCGAGTCGCGCCGGTTGCGCCCCTGCGCATAGCCGCCATAGACGATCAGCCCGGACACCCGCTCCGGGTGCCGTGCGGCATATGCGATCGCGGTTGCGGCGCCTTGCGACAATCCGAACAGAACGAAGCGCGCCAGCCCGAGTGTATCGACGACCGCATCCAGGTCGCGTTCGAATCCGGCAAACGATATGTCGGCGACGTCGCGGTCGCTCAGTCCGTTGCCGCGGCCGTCGTAGCGCACGAATTGACAAAGCGCTGCGAGGCGGGCGAACAGCGGAGACCAGATCGGGCTTTGCCAGTCGTGCTCGAGATGATTGAGCCAGTTGGCCGTCTTCAGCAGCAGCGGCCCGGAGCCCGCGGTCGCGAACGCGATATTCACGCCGTCGCTCGTGCGACAAAAGCCGATGGATTGCGGGGGAATGGAAACGGCCGACATGGCCGGCTGCGGCGTCTTCGCCGCCGGGGCTTCGGATACCTCGCCGACAAAGCGGAAGCCCTTGCGGGGGATCGTCCTGATCAGGCGCTGTGCCTCGCCGTTATCGTCAAGCGCACGGCGCGCCATGTTGATGCGGGTGGCAAGGGTCGATTCCGAGACGATGCGACCATTCCAGACGTCGGCGATCAGGTCGTCGCGGCTGACCACGCGATGGCGGTTCTCGATCAGGCAGATCAGGAGATCGAAAACCTGCGGCTCGACCGCGATATCCGTGCCGCCGCGCTTGAGTTCGCGGCGGTCGGTGTCGATGCAAAAATCGCCGAACGAAATCAGCACATGGGTTCTCCGAAAGCCGCGGGTGCGTCCACAGCAGCCCGGCAAACCGGAAAAATCAAGCAACTCTCAAGCAAAAATCGATCCTGTCTCAATGCGGCAAGCCGCCTGTCATGCAAGTGAAACCTGGTCCGCGGCCCCCGAGGCCGCCGTCGTTACGGAGATGTCCCATGAAGCTCTACCTGGAATTGCAGATGTGCCGCGACGGTGCCGCACCTCGTACCATCGATTACGACGCCTGTCGTGTTCGGGCTGCGGCGAAGCGGCGGCAGGCCAAACGGGCTGCGGCCAGGGTCATGGTGCGTCATGCCCGGCGCGCCGGGCTTTCGGCGACCCGGAGCATTGTCGCAGCGGCGTTGCTGGCAGCGATGCTGTTTGCATTCGGCCGGGCCGACGCGACTCCAAGCTCCGGTTCGAGTACGGGTGACGGCATGAAACCGCCATCGGTTGCGATGGCACCGAGTTCCATCCCTCCTCGGTAATGCGAAAGCTTCGCGCCATGGACAGCGCTGTCGCAATCCGGATAGTGCGCGGCCCTGCATCCCGTTATGCCGCAAGCCTGCAAACGGACTCCCGGCGTGTCGGCAAGGAAAGGCGGCGTTCCGGTCATTGAGCGGGCGGCTTCCGGGTTCTACCCAGCGCCCCATCGGGCCGGCTCTCCGGCCAGGGACACCAGCCAGTCGCGCCAGCCGCCATCAATGGCGGGCCGTTGCGGCGGTCACTGCTCGAATTCTTGGAAGTTTGCTCACGCTGAAACGGAGAAACACCGATGAAGTCGCTTTTGCTGCCTGCCGCCCTGTTCGGGCTTGCGTTGTCGTCGCCCGCAGCGATGGCCGAGATGCCGGAAGCGATTGCCGCTCCCGGCCAAACCCTGGTCGCAACGCTTCATGCGGAGGGCGCCCAGGTCTACGAATGCAAGGCCGATGCGTCCGGCACCCTTGCCTGGCAATTCCGCGAGCCGGTCGCGACGCTGATCGAAGGCGGCAAGACAGTCGGGCGGCATTATGCCGGCCCGCACTGGGAACTGGCCGACGGAAGCAGGATTGCCGGCAAGCTTGCCGGCCGCGCGCCCGGTGCGACGCCCGGCGACATCCCGCTGCTCAAGCTCGACGTCGTGGCGCGCGGCGGAAGCGGCCGCCTCTCCGATGTCGCGACGATCCAGCGCATCAACACCAAAGGCGGGGTGGCCGAGGGCGCGTGTCCGACAGCCGGTGCGTTTCTCAACGTGCCCTATTCCGCCGACTACGCCTTCTACCGCAGGGACCGCGGCACGACGGGATCGGATCCGGCGCAATGAGCCATCGGCGCATGCAGCGCTGCGTCAACGACGGGTCGCGGCGGTAGGCCGCGGCCTCGGACAATGAAAATCAGCAATCAAACCCAGAGGAACACTGTCATGAACATCCAGACTCCCGTGACCGCGGCGCCCAATTTCGCCGCCGTGAAAACCAAGCAACAGGCCGCCTGGAGCTCCGGCGACTACGCCGTCGTCGGTACCACGCTGCAGATCGTCGGCGAGATGCTGTGCGAGGCGGTCGATCTGCGCAGCAACCAGCGTGTGCTCGATGTCGCCGCCGGCAACGGCAATGCAACGCTTGCCGCCGCGCGCCGCTTCGCCGACGTCGTCTCCACCGACTATGTCGGCTCGCTGCTCGAGCGCGGCCGCGAACGCGCCAGGGCGGATCGCCTCGACGTCACCTTCCAGGAGGCCGATGCCGAGAAATTGCCGTTCGAGGACGGCAGTTTCGATGTCGTGCTCTCGACGTTCGGCGTCATGTTCACGCCGAACCAGGAGCAGGCCGCCAGGGAACTCCTGCGCGTCTGCAAGCCCGGCGGCCAGATCGGCATGGCGAACTGGACGCCCGAAAGCTTCATCGGCCGCCTGTTCAAGATCATCGGCAAGTATCTGCCGCCGGCACCGGGCGTGAAGTCGCCCGCGCTCTGGGGCAGCCGCGCGCATCTCGACGGTCTGTTCGGTGCGGCCGGGACAATCGATGCCCAGAGCCGGCACTTCACGTTCCGCTACAGGTCGCCGGATCACTGGCTCGAGGTCTTCCGCACCTTCTACGGCCCGGTCCACAAGGCGTTCGGGGCGCTGGATGCGAAGGGCCAGGCGGACCTCGAGGCGGACATCCGGGCGCTGATCGCCGAATTCAATGTCGCGAAGGACGGGACAGTGGTGATCCCGAGCGAATATCTTGAAGTCGTGGTTGCGAAGCGGGGCTAAAGCCCAACCCCCGTTCCGGCCGGCGCGCGGCGGATCGTCGCGCGCCGGTGCAGGCGATAAGGTGCAGGCGAGGACATCATGAGCGACATCTCCCGCGAGGAATTCAGGGAACAGCCCTATGGCTGGGTGATCGTCGCCGTCTCCACAATGTGCTTTGCGCTCGGTTTCGGCGCCGGCGGAACGGTGTCCGTCTTCATGAAGCCATTCGAGGAGGAATTCGGCTGGCTGCGCGCCGACACCTCGATGGCCTATACCGTGCACACGATCGGCGCCGCGCTCGGCGGACTTTTCTGGGGCAGCCTGTCGGACCGGATCGGCGCGCGCAAGATCGCCTTTCTCGGCGCCGCCGGGATGGCGCTCGGCCTCGCGGCGTTGCGGTGGCAGAACGATCTCATCCTTCTCTACACGATCTTCTTCCTGATCGGCGCCGTCGGATTTGCCTGTCTGTTCGCGCCGATCCTCGCGCTCACGGGATTGTGGTTCAACCGGCGCAAGGGCATGGCGATGGGCATCGTCACGGCTGGCGGCGCGATCGGGCAGGGCATCGTGCCTTATATCCTGCAGCTTCTGATCATCGAGACGGGCTGGCGCGACGCCGCCCTCTATCTCGGGATCGGCTATTTCATTGTCCTGTTTCCGCTGATCTTCCTGCTGCGTCCGGCGCCTTCGTCCGCCGCAATGAGCCAGCAGGCGCGCCTTCCGGACGCAAATCTCTGGGGCGTGCCGCATGCGATCACCATTCCCTGGCTCGCGCTGGCGGGAGTCTTTTGTTGCGTGTGCATGGCGGTGCCGCTCGTGCACCTCGTGCCGCTCGGCATCGGGCTCGGCTGCACGCCGCAGGTCGCCGCGGGCATGCTGCTGTCGCTGATGATCGCGGGCGTGTTCGGCCGTCTGTTTTTCGGCTGGCTCGCCGACCGCATCGGCGGGCTGCCCGCCTATTTCATCGCCTCGCTGGCGCAGACCTCCGTGGTCTTTCTCTTCGTGCAGACGAAGGACATCGCGACGCTGTTCCAGCTTTCGGTACTGTTCGGCTTCGGCTTTGCCGGAGTGATGACCTGCCTGCTGATCTGCGCGCGCGAGGCCGCGCCGCTGCGCATCTCCGGCACGGCCATCGCCATAGTATCCACCGCCGGGTGGGTCGGCATGGGGCTCGGCGGCTATCAGGCCGGGTATTTCTACGACGTCACGGCGAGCTACTTCGTCTCCTACGCCAATGCGGCGATCGCCGGCGTCATCAACCTCGCCATCGTCGCGGCCTTGTTCTGGTACCGGCGGAGTTACACACTCCGCCGGCCGGTTCCGCTCGGCGGCACGTAATCGCGCGGCGCACGGCTGGGTTCCATTCGCATTCGCATCAGCCGCGGCTCCCTCGGATCCGCATCGTGGAACGCGGCGGCGAGCGGTCTTGCGGTTCCGGCATTCGCAGCAGTCAGATCAGCCGCAGCCCCTTCAGGCTGGCATGGCCCTCCCTGCCGACGATGATGTGGTCGTGCACGGCAACGCCGAGCGGCTTGGCAACCTCGATGATCGTGTGCGTCATCTGGATGTCGGCCTGCGACGGCGTCGGGTCGCCCGAGGGGTGATTGTGCACCAGGATGATGGCGGTCGCGGAGAGCTCGAGCGCGCGCTTGACGACCTCGCGGGGATAGACCGGCGTGTGGTCGACCGTGCCGGTCTGCTGCACCTCGTCGGCGATCAGCTGGTTGCGCTTGTCGAGAAACAGGATGCGCAGCTGCTCCTTGTCGGCGAAAGCCATCGCGGTGCGGCAATAGTCGAGTACCGCCGACCAGGACGAGAGCACCGTGCGCTTCTTCGCCGCGCCGCGCGCGAGGCGACTTGCGGCCGCCTGCACGATCTTGAGGTCGGTGATGGCCGAACCGCCAAGCCCTTTCACCTCCGCGAGCAGCTTTTCCGGGGCTGCAACGACCTCGCCGAAGGAGCCGAATTTCGCAATGAGCTGCTTGGCGAGCGGCTTCACGTCGCGGCGCGGCAAGGCCCGGAACAGCACGAGCTCGAGCATCTCGTAGTCGCTCAGCGCGTCGCTGCCGGCCTCGCGGAAACGCGCTCGCAGGCGTTCGCGATGGCCGAGATAATGCGGGCCCGCTTCGCCGAGCCCTTCGACCGTTCCGCCGTTTGCCTTGGCCTTGGCCATTCCCGGCTGCCCTGCCGCTGCCGGGCCAGCATGCCGCGAATACGCGCTTTTGCAAACGCCGAAAATGCTCAGTGCATGAAGGCGGGCTTGTCGATGCCCTTCGGCGACAGGGTGAAGATCTCGACGCCCTCGTTGGTGACCGCGACCGTGTGCTCGAACTGCGCCGACAGCGAGCGGTCGCGCGTCACCGCGGTCCAGCCGTCGGACAGCACCTTCACATGCGGGCGGCCGAGATTGATCATCGGCTCGACCGTGAAGAACATGCCGGGGCGCAGCACCGTGCCTTCGCCGGGGCGGCCGACATGGACGATGTTGGGCTCGTCGTGGAACAGCCGGCCGAGGCCGTGGCCGCAGAAATCGCGCACCACGCTCATGTGCTGGGCCTCGACGAATGTCTGGATCGCGTGGCCGATATCGCCGGTCGTCGCCTTCGGGCGGATCGCGGCGATGCCGCGCATCATCGCGTCATAGGTGACCTCGATCAGCCGTTCCGCGCGCCGGGGAATTTCGCCGACCGGGTACATGCGGCTGGAATCGCCGTGCCAGCCGTTCAGGATCAGCG
>JACAEG010000052.1 GCA_013388965.1 Pseudorhodoplanes sp.
CCGCATTATAGCGGGCCGCGCGCGCCGGCGGGGCTCATGCAAGCGGCTCGGTTAAGGCGGCCTATTCCCTCTCCCCGCTTCAGGGGAGAGAGGTGAAGAACAGAGCGCTCGGGGAGAGGGACAAACAAAGCGGGGAGAGGCGAAGAAAGAAGGCCTGCGGCCCGCGGAAAAAATCGGCTAGGGTCGCGAATCGACGACATCCCCGACACCCCATGCCCACATTCACGCCGCATCAGGATCAGGCGCTCAAGGCCGTGGCCGGCTGGCTGAAGGACAAGCCAGGCAGCAATGGCACGCCGCAGATTTTCCGCCTGTTCGGCTATGCCGGCACCGGCAAGACCACGCTCGCGCGCCACATCGCCGACAGCGCCGACGGCAAGGTGCTGTTCGCCGCCTTCACCGGAAAGGCCGCGAGCGTGATGCGCTCCAAGGGCTGCTACGGCGCCTCGACCATTCACAGCCTGATCTACAAGGCGCGCGAGAGCGCGGCGGAGACGCCGAATTTCGAGTTGTGGGACGACGCGCCGGCCTCGAAGGCCGCGCTCATCATCATCGACGAATGCTCGATGGTGGACGCCGAGCTCGGGCGCGACCTGCTCTCCTTCGGCGTGCCGCTGCTGGTGCTCGGCGATCCCGCGCAGCTGCCGCCGATCCAGGGCGGCGGCTTCTTCACCGAGGCCGAGCCGGACGCGATGCTCACCGAGGTGCATAGGCAGGCGCAGGGCGATCCGATCGTGCGGCTGTCGATGGCGATCCGCGCGGGAGAAGCGATCGAGCCCGCGCGCGAGGGCGACATGCAGATCGTGGCGAAAGCCGATCTCGATCCCGCGCGCGTGCTGGAGGCCGACCAGGTGCTGGTCGGGCGCAACACCACGCGCCGCGCCTACAACAGGCGGCTGCGCGAGCGGCGCGGCATCGACGATCCGCTGCCCGTCGCCGGCGACCGGCTGGTCTGCCTGCGCAACAACAAGAAGAAGGCGCTGTTCAACGGCGGGCTGTGGACGGTGAAGGATCGCGGTGCGCGCAAGACCGGGCTGATGACGCTGCGGCTGATGCCGGACGAAAGCTTCGGCGGGCGCGGCGTGAAGGTCACCGTGCGGCCGGAATGCTTCACCGGCGGGATCGAGCAGTTCGACTGGCCGCAGCGCAAGCCCTATGACGAGTTCGACTTCGGCTATGTGCTGACCGTGCACAAGGCGCAGGGCTCGCAATGGGACGACGTCGTGCTGTTCGACGAGTCGTTCGCCTTCCAGGACAGCCGCGCGCGCTGGCTCTATACCGGCGTGACGCGGGCGGCCAGGAAGCTGACGGTGGTGGTGTAGTCTTTCACTGTCATCCTGAGGTGCGAGCGAAGCGAGCCTCGAAGGATGACGGGCAGCAACGGAGCCGTCGCCCTTCGCGGCTCGGCCTTCGGCCGAGCACCTCAGCGCGACGGCTGACAACCTGAAATGCCGCTCACCCCGCCGCCGCGCGCCGCGGCTTCTCGTCCTGTGCGATCAGCATGCGCTCGAGCGCGCCCAGCACCTGCATGGCCGGCAGCGCATGCGCGAAGCTCGCATTCGGCTCGCGCCGCTCGCGGATCGCCGCGATGAATTCGCGGTCCTCGAGCTCGACGCCGTTCAGCGACGGCCCGATGCCGGAGAGATCGACCGGCTTGTCGTAGCCGTCCACCAGCTCGTCGTAGCGCGCGATATAGGTGCCGTTGTCGCAGATGTAGCGATAGAACGAGCCGAGCGGGCCGTTGTTGTTGAACGACAGCGACAGTGTGAAAATCGCGCCGGAGGGCACCTTGAGCTGGATGCCCATGTCCATCGCGATGCCGAGTTCGGGATGCATCGGCCCCTGCACCGCCTGCATCAGCGAGGGCATCTCCCCGGTCTGATAGAGAAAGAGGTCGACCGCGTGGCAGGCATGGTGCCACAGCAGATGGTCGGTCCAGCTGCGCGGCTGGCCGAGCGCATTGAGATTGCTGCGGCGGAAGAAGTAGGTGGTGGCGTTGAATTGCTGGATTTTCAGCTCGCCCGCGCGGATTTTCCGGTTCACCCATTGGTGGCTGGGATTGAAGCGACGCACATGCCCGGCCATGCCGACGAGACCGGTTTCCTTCTGCACCCTCGCGAGCCGCTCGGCATCCGCGGTCGAATCCGCCATCGGGATTTCGACCAGCACATGCTTGCCCGCGCGCAGGCACTGTTCCGCCTGCTTCGCATGCAGCGGCGTCGGGGTCGCAAGAATGGCGGCCTCGATGCCGGGCTGGCGCAGGCCCTCGGCGAGGTCGAGCGTGACATGCGGGATTTTATATTTCTTGGCGACCTCGGCGGTCGTCTCCGCCACGCCGCCGACGAGGCAGCCGACCTCCACGCCCTCGATTTTCGACAGCGCATCGAGATGCTTGCAACCGAAGGCGCCCTCGCCCGCCACCAGGATTTTCATGACCTTGCTCCTTGATCGGCCTGCAATTCTCAAACCGTCATCCTGAGGTGCGAGCGAAGCGAGCCTCGAAGGATGACGGGTAACAGTCGGGCCGTCGCCCTTCGAGGCTCGGGCTTTAGGCC
>JACAEG010000143.1 GCA_013388965.1 Pseudorhodoplanes sp.
ACCGGCGAGGCGCCGCCGGACCCTGGGGGAGAAGGTCAGGTTCGGGGGTTGTTCTGCCGTTCTGCGGCTTGGCCAAGGGGCAAGGGTGCCAGGTTCGGACTCATGCGCTGCATCATGCTCAGAGTACGGGTTGCGAAATCGACGCTCCCGAAAATCTCAGTCTTGTCGACAAAGCCGTCGATCCCGCGCCCGCCGTTGCCGGGTGCTCCGCAACCTAGTGCAGTCGATGCACTACCGCGAAGTCTTCGCCCCGTGAACCGAACCGCGCCGTTTGGTGGAGACCCAACGGTGGTAGCGCGAACGCCGAACGCCCAGTGCCGCCGAGATCAGCAGCAAGCTTTGGCACCAATGCCTGCACATGCGCGGCGAGCTCCGAAAGCTCGATCAGACGGTTATCATTAGTGTCGCCGTTGCGCAGCGCATCCAGCAATGCCCACGTGAAGACGCCGTGCCGAATGCCCGACCGCCCAATCAGCCCCTCGTAGGCGAACTGGCCGATGGCAGCGGCAGTGTCAACGCCGGAGTGATTTTACATCAGCGGGCCGGAGCGATAATGCATCAGTCTTGAACGCATGAAGGCCCCTGCGCGCAGGGGCCTTCATGCGTTTGCGCGTCAGTTTTGGGAGGCTTCGTCTGGCAGGGTGTCGAGCTTGGACCGCCGCAGCCGTCGCCTGGATTGGGCGAGCCGGTAGCTCTCGCCGTTCATTTCCAGGATATGGACGTGGTGCGTCAGGCGGTCGAGTAGCGCCCCGGTCAGACGTTCGGAACCGAACACGCTGGTCCATTCGTCGAACGGCAGATTGGTCGTCACGAGCGTGCTGCCACGCTCGTATCTCTGAGAGAACACCTCGAACAGCAGTTCGGCGCCGGTCTGCGACAGCGGCACGAAGCCAAGCTCGTCGATGATGAGGAGCTTGTAGGCGGCGAGCTGGCGCTGCAGGCGCAGCAGCCGCTTCTCGTCGCGGGCCTCGATCAGCTCGTGCACCACAGCGGCGGCGTTCGCGAAGCCGACCGACAAGCCCTTCTGGCAAGCGGCGAGACCAAGCCCCAGTCCGATATGGCTCTTGCCGGTGCCGGAGTTACCGACCGCGATCACGTTCTCGCGGCGCTCGACATACTCCGAGCGCGCCAGCTCCATCACGAGCGCCTTGTTCAAATCGGGGAACGCCGCGAAGTCGAAGCTGTCGAGGCTCTTCACGGTTGGGAACTTGGCCGCCTTGATGCGGCGGTCGACCATGCGTCGCTCGCGCTCGATGATCTCGGCCTCGACGAGCCGCAGCAGATAGCGCGGATAGTCGACGCTCTCGGCTGCGCACTGGCGGGCGATCTTGTCGTACTCGCGCAGGATTGTCGGCAGTTTCAGCGCCTTGAGGTGGTGAGCGAGAAGAACTTGCGGGGTGTCGGTCATGATGCCGCTCCCACCAGAAGGTCCATATAGGCGCGCGCCGACGTCGTCGCGACCGTGACCGTTGGCAGGTAAGGATAGACCGTCATGTTGAGGCGCGGCGGCCGGCGCTCGATCCGGCACAGCACCAGATGCTTGATGGCATCGAAGCCGACGGCACCGCGTGCGATGGCATCGCCTACCGCAGCCGTCACGTCCTCGATCCGGAACGTCTCCATCAGTCGCAGCACCTGCACGAACTCGCGCTTGCCCTTCTTGCCCATGCGCATCTCGAGCAGCCGGCGTAAGGTGGTGAACTCGTCTGGCAGCTTCCAGTCGGCGAGTGGGGCAGCCTGGTCGAGTGCATTGATCTTCTGCTCGATCAGCGCCAGGTAGTGCAGCGGATCGAACACAAAGTCTTCCCGCTCATAGGAGCGCGGATGCCGCGCGATGACCTCCGCGCCGCAGGCGATGACGACCTCGTGCACGTAGCCGCGCACGATCACTTCGCGATGCCCGAAGCTCGTCGGCACGGAGTAATCGTTGCGCCGGTAGCGCACCAGCGATAGCGACGACACGCGTGTCGCCACCTTCTCGCAAGCGTCGTAGGGCGGCGGTAGAGGCTTGCGCAGTGCGGCCAGATCGCGCTCAAGACGCTCGCCGATTGTCTCGGTGTGACCGCGCAGTCGTTCGCTCATGCGCTTGCGGCAGCACGCACGCAGGTGCGCGTTCAATGCCTCGAAGCTGTCGAACACGGGGATCGGCACCAGGAAGTTGCGACGCGCGTAGCCGACCAGCCCCTCGACCTTGCCCTTGTCGTTACCCTTGCCCGGCCGGCCGAACCGGTCGTCGAACAGGTAATGCGATTGCAGCTCGCTGAAGGTCTGCGTGCGCTGTCGCTTGCCGTCGCCGAGGATGCGCGCGACCGCGATCTTGGTGTTGTCGTAGAGGATCGACTTCGGCACACCGCCGAAGAACGTGAAGGCTTGGACGTGGCCGTCGCAGAATGCTTCCGTTGTCTCGGCTGGATACGCCACTACGAAGCAGGCGTCGGAGTGCGGCAGGTCGAACGCAAAGAAGTGGATCTTGCGCTCGGCTCCGCCGATGATGCCGATCGCCTCACCGAAGTCGGCCTGCGCGTGCCCAGGCGAATGCATCAGCGGCACGAACATCTCCCGAGCCCGTTGCCGCCAGCCAGCCACATAGTCCTTCACGATCGTGATGCCGCCCGCGAAGCCGTGCTCGTCCCGCAACCGTTCGAAGATCCGCTTGGCCGTGTGCTGCTGCTTCTTCGGTCGACCTTTGTCCTCGGCCAGAATGCGATCGATGATGGCAATGAAGGCATCCAGCTTCGGCCGCGCCGGCGGCTTTGTGCGCCGGTAGCCCGGAGGCACCGAGAACGCCAGCATCTTCGCAACCGTTCTGGGATCGATCCCGAACCGCCGAGCCGCAGCTCGCTCGCTCAAACCCTCAATCTGAACGGCGTAGCGAACCTTCGCGTAGAGCTCCACCTGCTTCATCCCCCGCCCTCTGCCGACGCCGGCACAGGGCTTCCAGCTGCCGGATTTTTACTCCGGCGCAACCGAACGAATCGGCTGCTTCACTGAGGGATTTTTGCTCCGGCGCTTACAGAAGAGCCGGTGCGCAGACGCTCCCGTCTCGGGATAGCAATCGTGACCGGCTACGCCGGTCTCCTTTCTGAAATCGGTCTTGGTGGTTGCAATGCTCATTACAAAGCGACCGCTTTTCGCCAGTCGGCCAGCGGCGACCATGTCGATCAAGATCACGGGCACAATGGCC
>JACAEG010000158.1 GCA_013388965.1 Pseudorhodoplanes sp.
GAGTTCGACGTCGAGAAGGAGGAGCCGGTGCGCAATGCGGAGGGCCTCTGCGTCGCCTGCGCGCCGGGAGAAGTCGGGGAAGCCATCGGCAAGATCGTCAACGATCCCGAAAGGCCGAGCGGACGCTTCGAGGGTTACGCGCGCGAGGAGGAAAGCGAGCGCAAGATCCTCCGCGACGTCTTCGTGCGCGGCGACGCCTGGTTCCGCACCGGCGACCTCATGCGCAAGGACGCGGACGGCTATTTCTACTTCGTCGACCGGATCGGCGACACCTTCCGCTGGAAGGGCGAGAATGTCTCGACCACCGAGGTCGCCGAGGCGATCAACAAGTTCGCGGGCATCACCGATACAAATGTCTATGGCGTGCATGTGCCCGGCTATGACGGCCGCGCTGGCATGGCAGCCATCGTGTGCGAGCACGACTGCAACCTGCATGATCTTCATGCGCATCTGCAGCAGCAATTGCCGGAATACGCACGGCCGCTGTTCCTGCGCATCCGCAAGACTCTCGACGTCACCACGACCTTCAAGCAGAAGAAGATCGAACTCGTGAAGCAGGGCTTCGATCCGACGCTCACCGACGACCCGCTGTTCTTCAACGATCCGGTCAGGCAGGCATTCGTTCCCCTTGACGCGGCGCTCCACGAGCGGCTTCTGTCCGGTCAGATCAGACTCTAGAGCCGCAGCCGCCTTGATGTATCGAGGCTCGGGTTCCGGTGTCCTGTCTTGGTGCGTTTTCTTCACGCGAGCCGGTGCCCGCTTCGCTGGAAAACGCCCTGGTTCTCGCCGGGAGGTATGCATGGGCTTGTCCACGCCGCAGGAGATCGTCGCGTTCTGGCGCGAGGCCGGTCCCGACAAGTGGTTCGAGCGCGACGACGGCTTCGATGCCGCGATCCGTGAGCGGTTTCTCGAAACGCATGAAGCCGCGGCAAGCGGAGCGCTGGCGGCCTGGGAAGGCAATGCCGAGGGCGCACTCGCCCTCCTGATCCTGCTCGACCAGTTTCCCCGCAACATGTTCCGCGGCACGCCGCGCGCCTTCGCGACCGATGCGCGCGCCCGCGCGATTGCCGACCGCGCCATCGCGCAGGGCTTCGACACGGCCGTCGCGCCGCAGATGCGCAGCTTCTTCTATCTGCCGTTCATGCATTCCGAGAAACTCGCCGACCAGGAGCGCTGCGTCGCGCTCTACCGGGCGGCTGGCGACCAGGACGGCCTGAAGTATGCGGACGAGCACGCGGACATCATCCGCCGCTTCGGCCGCTTCCCCCATCGCAACGTCATTCTCGGGCGCACCAGCACGCCGGAGGAGAAGGCATTTCTGGAAGGCGGCGGCTTTTCCGGCTGACGGCGGGGAGGTCCGCCGATTGCGACAAGTCGATTAAAATCTTCTCTATCGCAGCATTCGCGGCGCCCGAACCGAACCTTAACGGGCACCGGCGTAGACGGGACCATCGACAGTCCCACGCCTGCATCGAGGCCCCCCTTGGCACTGGCCGGCTCCTTTCACATGCCGCAGAGCGCGCTCGCGCTGATCGGCAAGGCGCGCGCCTTTCTCGCCGACCGCGGCGACCGCACGCTGGCGCAGCGGGTGGCCGGCAATGCCTTTCTCATCCGCGTGTTTGCCGCCGGCCTTGCCTATGTCACGCAGGTGCTGCTGGCGCGCTGGATGGGCGCGCATGAATTCGGCGTCTATGTCTATGTCTGGACCTGGGTGATGCTGCTCGGCGCGCTGGTCGATCTCGGCATCGCGTCCGCCGCGCAGCGTTTCATCCCGGAATATGCACGGCAGGGCGCGCTCGCGCATCTTCGGGGATTTCTGTCCGGCAGCCGCTGGCTTGCCTTCGGGCTTGCGAGCGTGCTGGCTGCGGCAAGCGCGGTCTTTGTGCTTGCCTTCCGCACTTTCATCGACGATTACCTGCTCATTCCGCTCCTCCTCGCCTTCGTCTGCCTGCCGCTCTACGGCGTGCTGCATGTGCAGGACGGAATCGCGCGCTCCTATAACTGGATCAATCTCGCGCTGCTGCCGCCTTATGTGCTGCGCCAGGTCGTCGTCATCGTCATGATGGGCGGCGCCTACGCGCTCGGCTTTGCGACCGACGCAGCGACGGCGACGGCAATCGCCTCCTTCTCGATCTGGATCACCGCGCTCGGCCAGATGGTCCTGCTGAACCGGCGGCTGAGGGTCGAGATGGGGCCGGGCGAAAGGCGCTACGAGCCCAAAACCTGGATCGCCGTCGCGCTGCCGATGTTCATGGTCGACAGCCTCTATTCCATGCTGACCTATGTCGACGTGATCGTGCTGCAGCAGTTTCGCGATCCGCAGGACATCGCCATCTATTACGCCGCGATGAAGACGCTGTCGCTCGTCGCCTTCGTCTATTTCGCGGTGTCGGCGGCGGTCGCGCACCGCTTCGCGGAATATCATGTCGCCGGGGACCGCGAGCGGCTCAAGGCCTTCGTCGCGGACAGCATCCGCTGGACCTTCTGGCCCTCGCTCGCCGCCACCGTCCTCGTCCTTGCGCTCGGCTGGCCGCTGCTCTGGCTGTTCGGCCGCGACTTCACGCAGGGCTACGGCCTGATGTTCATCTTCGCGCTCGGCCTGCTGATCCGCGCGGCGGTCGGCCCCGGCGAGCGATTTCTCAACATGCTCGGCGCGCAACGCGCCTGCGCCTTCGCGGCGGGCGCGGCCTTCATCGTCAATCTCGTGCTCTGCTACGCGCTGATCCCGCCCTTCGGACTGGTCGGCGCCGCGGTCTCGACCACGATCGCCTTCGCCTTCGAATCTGCGCTGATCTTCAACGCCGCGAAGAAGAAGTTCGACATCCACCTGTTTATTGCGTAGCCGGCATTCCAGCCCACGCAGGTCACGCCTTCTCCCGCAGCAGTCTCCGGATGATCTTTCCCGTCGTCGTCATCGGCATCTGCTCGATGAAGGCGATCTCGCGCGGATATTCGTGAGCGGCGAGCCGCGTCTTCACGAAATCCTGCAATTCGGCGACGAGCGCGTCGCCCGCGGCATGGCCTGGCTTCACCGTGACGAATGCCTTGACGATTTCTCCGCGCACCGGATCGGGCTTGCCGATGACGGCTGCAAGAGAGACAGCGGGATGGCGCAGCAGGCAATCCTCGATCTCGCCCGGCCCGATGCGATAGCCGGACGAGGTGATGACATCGTCGTCCCGGCCGACGAAGTGGATATAGCCCTCCTCGTCCGCCAGGCCCTGATCGCCGGTCAGCATCCAGTCGCCGACATATTTGTCGCGCGTGGCGTCCGGCCGGCCCCAATATTCGATGAACATCACGGGATCGGGCCGCTTCACCGCAATCTGGCCGAGCGTGCCCGGCGCCACCGGCTGCCCGCTTGCATCGACCACGGCAACCTCGTGTCCCGGCACCGGCTTGCCGATGGCGCCCGGCCTCGACACGCCGAGCATGGCGCAGGAGGCGAGCACGAGATTGCATTCGGTCTGGCCGTAGAACTCGTTGATGACGAGACCGAAGGTCTCACGGCCCCACTCGAAGGTCTCCGCCCCGAGCGATTCTCCGCCCGAGCCGATGGTCCGCAGATTCAGTGCGTGGCGACCGCGCGGGCTCTCCGCCGCGCGCAGCATCCGCAAGGCCGTCGGCGGGATGAAGGCGTTGCGCACGCCATGCCGCGCCATCAGCGCATAGGCTTCGTCCGGATCGAATTTCGCGATCGGGCGCGCGACCACCGCGACGCCGTGATGCAGCGAGGGCAGCAGCACGTCGAGCAGCCCGCCAGCCCAGGCCCAGTCGGCAGGCGTCCAGAAGCGGTCGCCCGGCTGCGGAAAGAATTCGTGCGGCATCTCGACGCCCGGAAGATGGCCGGGCAGCACGCGGTGGCCGTGCAGCGCGCCTTTCGGGTTTCCGGTCGTGCCCGACGTGTAGATCATCATGCCCGGCGTGTCGGGCGTGGTCGGCTCTGGTGCGAATTCGCTCGAGGCGCGCGCGAGCAGCGCGTGGAAATTCTCCGCCTCCGTCGCCGCGCCGTCGATCGACAGGACAAGCTTGAGGGATTCAGGCTTTTCGCCCATCTCGGCAAGCTTCGAGAGCCCCAGCGCATTGGTGATCACGGCCTTGGCGCCGGAATTCTCCAGCCGATAGGCGATGGCATCGGGGCCGAACAGCAAGGCGAGCGGCAACGCCACGGCTGCGAGCTTGTAGATCGCGACATGCGCGATCACGGCTTCCGGCATCTGCGGCAGCAGGATCGCGACACGGTCGCCGCGGCCGACGCCATGCGCGCGCAACGCATTGGCGAGCCGGTTCGACTGCTCCTTCAGGACGCCGAAGCTCACATGCTCGGCGCGTCCGTCGGCGTGGACGTTGACGATCGCTAGGCGGCCTGGCTCCGCATCGGCCCAGCGGTCGCACACATCGACGCCGATATTGTAATGGGGTGGAATTCTCCAGCGGAAGTTGCGGTAGAGATCGTCGTAGTCCTTGGCAGGCTGAAGCATGCGGCACTCATGCTTGTCTCGGGGAGGCGGAGGCTAGTGGCCGGGACCGCCAAGGTCCAGCCCTGCGCGCCTCTGGTGTCGCTCCCAGGAGAGCGGATCGGCTATGCGAGCGTCTTGCGGAATAGCACGGTGTCGGAGAGACGGCCGTCCGGGCTGTGATGATAGCCGACAATGCGGCCGATCTCGCTCCAGCCGCAGGCGCGGTAGAGCATTTCGCCCGCGCTGCCCGCCTCGGTGTCCAGCAGGAGCAGCGTGCGGCCGGCCTTGCGCGCCTCCTCCTCGGCCGCGGCCAGCAGGCGGCGTCCGAGACCGCGGCGTTGCGCCGAGGAATGCACCAGCATCTTGCCGATTTCGGCCCGGTGCCAGGCATTGGGCTGCTGCGCGAACATCAGCATCACAGTTCCGACGAGCCGCGCGCCGTCGTCGCCTACGAACAGGAGCTTTTCGCGCGCGGCGATGCCGGGAAGCTGGCTGCGCCAGAACCGGCGTCCGTCCTCGCGCGAGAATCCGGCCATGAAGAACACGGAAGCGCCCTGCGCCACGGAATCCGCGAGAATATCGGCGAGCTCGTCGAGACGCGCCTCCGCTTCGTTCGCCGAGAGCGCGCGGATCGCGATGTCCGGTTGCGGCGGATGCGAGGTCATGGGCGCTCGGCCGGCGGGAGGATCGCGATCGTGAACTTGCGCGGCGCGCTTTCGAAGCCGAGCCAGCGGCGCACTAGCGTGACCTCGAACTTGCGCACGTTCGGATGGCCCGCCGAATGCCTGTCGAGCTGGCGCATGAAATAGCGATCGCTTGACGGCGACATCAGCACGGCGCCCTCGCGCGCGATCCGCTCCGGCGTGACCTGGGGCGACAGATAAGGCGAGAAATCGGCAAAGGTCGTCGGCCTGTCGGGCACATACATCGCTGCGGTCGAGATCAGGCCGAACGGGCCGGCCATGATCCTCAGCGGTTCGCGCGTCGTCTCGCGCCAGGCGCGCAGGCCCGCATCGGCGGCGAGGCGCGCATAAAGGCCTTCATTCTCGGTGCCGTAGGTGAGCTTGCCCCAGGCGACGACCGGTGCCGCTGCAAGGACAAGGAGCGGAAATATCACGGCGACCATGACCATCGCGCGCAAGCCCTCGCGTGTCAGCGCCACAAGCCGCGACGACATCAGCATCACCGGCAGCATGGTATAGCCCGGCGCGTTCCACAACGAGATCAGCAGCGTCTTGGTCACGGCGGCGACCGGGATGGGCGCAAGGATCGGCACATAGAACAGGATCGCGGCTCGCCGTCTCGCATTGTCGCGCAGCGGCGGAAAGCAGACGTCGCGCAGCGCTGCAAGGCTCGGCTTCGCGCAGGCCGCAAGGAGCGCAAGCGCGCCGATCGCGTAAGCCAGCGTCCCGAACACATAATCGCCGGCCTCGTAGAGCCAGTGTCCGACCGAAACGGGCGTTCGACGCTTCCCGCCTGCCCAGCGCAGCGGCGGAAAGTCGTTCTGCACGAGCCACACCGCATGCGGCGCGAACAGCACAATGAAGACCGCGACCGCCGCCCACGGCGCGGGCGAGCGCAGATAGCGCCAGCGATTCTCGTCGCACAGCACGGCGAGCCCCATCGCCAGCAGAAGGAAAGCCGACCAGTATTTCACCAGGCATGCTGCCGCCGCGGCCGCGCCGCACAGGATCGCCCATCCGACGCTGTTCGTCTTCAGCGAACGCACGAGGCCCCACATGGCCAGCGTCCAGAGCGGAATGAGCAGCGAGTTCTGGTCGAACTTCATGCCCTGGAAATTGTAGAACGGCACCAAGGACAGCATCAGGACGGCGGCAACCCGATTCTCGCCGGCGAGCCATTCGCCCGCGAGCTCGTAGGCGAGATAGAGTCCGACGGTGACGGTCAGGATCGCGAGCAGCAGATAGGCCCAGTCGGCGACCGGAAAGACCGAGAACCAGAGCCGCAGGATATATGCCGGCAGCGGCGGATGCTTCGGATAGCCCCATTCCAGATGCTGGGTCCAGATCAGCATCTCGGCCATGTCGGAGACGGTATCCTGCGCCGAGCGAGAGACGATGGCGTAGGCCGTCCACACCACGGCATAGCCGATCATCAGCAGCAGCAAGCTGCGGCGCGCACGGCGCGGATCGATGAGCGCGTCGGTGAGTCGGTCGAAGATATTGCCTGCGGGCGCGGTCGTGGTCTGTGACAAGGCGATGACTGCTGCTGAAGGTGGCCGGCGCGTTTCTATTGCACGGCCATCCGCATGGCGCAAACCGTGGGGGTGGCCAACGCGCGATCCTTCGCTTCACCCGGCCCGCGCCAATGCGACCCATCACCCTGAGGCACGAGCGAGCATCTCGTTCACCGCAGCGAAAACCTCATCGACCGCAATGGCCTGCATGCAGACATTGTCCGTGCAGGCGGTCTTGCGGTGGTTCGCCGCGCTGACGCAGGGCGAGCAGGCAAGTCCTGCATAGATCGCGCGCGAGGGCCCGAGCGGCTGATAGAGCTTCGGCGTCTCCGGCCCGAACAGCACCAGCGTCGGCAGGCCGGCGGCCGCGGCGAAATGCGAAGGTCCGGAATCGTTCGTCACCATCATCGCCGCAAGCGAATACAGCGCCGGCAATTCCGACAGCTTCGTATGACCCGCGAGCGAGAGGCAGCGCGGCCCGCATTGCGCCGCCATCGCTTCGGCTTCCGCGCACTCGCCGGGCGCACCTGTGATCGCCGCGAGCATGTCCGGATGCTGCGCGAGAAGGCGGCGGATCAGCTCGGCGTAGCGCTCCGGCATCCAGCGCCGGTGCGGCAGCAATTCGCTGGCATTCGGATTGATCAGGATCATGCGCTGGCGCGCGGGATCGAAGCTCGCCATGCGCTGGATGCGCGCGAGCATGGCCGCGCGCGCCGCCTCGTCCGGCTTCGGCAGCGCGACTGTCAGCTCTTCGTCGCCGATGACGGTCTTGGAATAGGGAATCTGCGGCGTTCGCGCGAGCAACGCATCGATCAGCGCGATCAGGTTCTTGGAAATGTGGATATGCGGGTTGTAGGCCACCCGATGCGTCAGCATCTCGCCGCGATAAAGACCCTCGTTGTGGAAGCGGTAGAAGCCGACGCGCCAGTCGGCGCCGGCAAAGCCTGTCAGCAAGGCGGTGACGCGCGAGAACAATTCGAGGTCGACCACCGTGTCGATGCCCTTGCGCCGCGTCCAGATAAGAAATGACAGCGCGTCCCAGGCCAGGTGAAGGAACGAATCCTCCCGGATCGTGAACACGTTCTCGGGCGGAAAGCTGCCGAGCAGGTCGAGCGAGCCGACATTCTTCCTGAAGATGACGAAGTACAGCTCCGCCCCGAGCCTCTCGCGCGCCTTTCGCATGGCCGGGTCGGCGAGGATTGTCGTGCCCATTTCCGACAATTCGACGAACAGGATTTTCCGCAAGGGCCGCACCGCCCCGCGGCTGAACAGCCGCCCGAGCCACAGCAGCACGGTCGCCGCCGCGCAGAGCGGCACGCCGGCCAGCCGGTCGATCCGGCGCATGGTGTCGACGTTCATCGTGGCGTGGCTCGCATGCCTCGGATTGCCAAAAAATCCTCCACTGCCATTCCGGAAGCCGCATCAGCGGCTATCCGGAATCCATAACCACGATCGGCGGCTAGGGATTCCGGGCTCGCCGCCTTCGCGCTGCGCGCTCGGCGGGCGCCCCGGAATGACGGCTGAAGGCTTGCCGGCGGGGGTCAGGCAACCCCTTTAGCGCGCCCGTTCCGCACAGGGAATATGAAAGCGCTACCCTGCGATCTTTGCCGCCTTGCCGCTATCCGGGACGGGTGCTAATCCGCGCCCCATGTCCACAATCCCTATCGACAATATCCGCAATTTCTCCATCGTCGCGCATATCGACCACGGGAAATCGACGCTCGCCGACCGGCTGATCCAGCTTACCGGCGGGCTGGAGGCGCGCGAGATGACCGAGCAGGTGCTCGATTCGATGGATATCGAGCGCGAGCGCGGCATCACCATCAAGGCGCAGACCGTGCGGCTGAAATACCGCTCGAACGAGGGCAAGGACTACATCCTCAACCTGATCGACACGCCCGGCCACGTCGACTTTGCCTATGAGGTGAACCGCTCGCTCGCCGCCTGCGAGGGCTCCCTGCTGGTCGTGGACGCGAGCCAGGGGGTCGAGGCGCAGACGCTCGCCAATGTCTATCAGGCGATCGACAACAACCACGAGATCGTTCCGGTCCTCAACAAGATCGACCTGCCGGCCGCCGAGCCGGAAAAGGTCAAGCAGCAGATCGAGGACGTGATCGGCATCGACGCCTCCGACGCGATCCCGATCTCGGCCAAGACCGGCCTCGGGATTCCCGATGTGCTGGAGGCGATCGTGCATCGCCTGCCCCCGCCCAGGGGCGACAAGGGCGCGACGCTGAAGGCGCTGCTCGTCGATTCCTGGTACGACACCTATCTCGGCGTCATCGTGCTGGTGCGCATCGTCGACGGCACGCTGAAGGCGGGCGACCGCATCCGCATGATGGGCACGGGCGCGGTCTATGACGTCGACCGCGTCGGCGTGTTCACGCCCAAGAAGGTCGAGGTGAACCAACTCGGCCCGGGCGAGATCGGCTTTCTCACCGCCTCGATCAAGGAAGTCGC
>JACAEG010000118.1 GCA_013388965.1 Pseudorhodoplanes sp.
CCTTCGCATTGCGAACGCGACGCTCTCCCAGCTGAGCTACGGCCCCATCGAAAGAAACACGCCGCCAACGCTGAGATCGTCAGCAGCGAGACGCGGATAATGCTTGCCCCGCCGGCCGGCTGTCAAGCGGTGGCGGCGCGCCGGCATTTGAGGCCCTCGCGGCAGGCGCGCGTGACAAAGTCACGAATGTGACACACTCCTTATGGCGCTCTGCCGGGCTGCGGGTATCGGAACCAGAACCCTGCACCTCTTCTCCTGTTGCGATGATCAACGCGTCGACGGCTCGCCGGTCTTCCTGCGCGGATGACGGAGAGTCGCCTGCACCTCGATCTCGAGCCGCGGCATACGTTCGGCAAGCCGGCCGCGTGATTGCGGGCTATCCGGGGGTTCCCCGCGCCCGGGGGGTGAACCAGACGGAGCGGTCTACTGAAAGGCGATCTTGATCCGTGTCGGCGGCCGCTCCGCCAAGTGCCTCTCCGCCAAGCGATGATCGGTCTCCGTGTCGAGGAATAACCGCAAGCGCTGGACGACAGCCATCTCCTCTTTTTGCAGGTGCGACATCATTTCCGAGACAAGATCCTTGGCCGCACTCTGAAACGCGTCCCAGCGTTCACCGTCGACCCCATGGTCGAGGATCGCGGTCGCGAGACTTCGCACATGCCTCGCCAGCGGCCCGATGGTGTCGTGCTCGTGCGTCAGCAGGGCGGTCAGGTCGCCGCCGCCGCCCGCGTAGATCAGCGGGAAAAGGATGGATTCTTCGAACCTGTTATGGTCGATGATTTGGTCGAGGGCGACGGTGAGCGCCTGAAGATTTGCCCGCTCCTCCGCGTTCGCCGGATCGATCGGCCGCCCCCCTTCGCCGCCGGCGACGCGATTCTCCAGGCCACAGATCAGCGAGAGAATGCGAAAATGTTCCTCATGAAGCACTTGGCCGAGTTCAGTCAGGAACGACGCTGCCACCGGACGGCCCTCTCTGCATTGCAACATGGATTTGCTGCATTGCAATAGATTAGCATGGTCCTGGTGGGAACGCCACGTCAATGCGGCGCCCGGGTGCTTGAGGCGCATCGGCACACCCTCATCCGAGGGACTCCGGCGGCGGGCGCAGTGGGCACGACCCGTGCGCGGATCGCTGCCGAAAAAGCCGGATTATTATGAAACGCCAGCGCGATTGGAAAGTTTGCTTGCAACCATATCCAGAACAAGGGTGGGAATCGCCGAATCGTCGCCGATCGGGCCAAGGTCGATGACACCGCCCTGCGCCTGCTTGTGAAGAACGACGGAACTGTCGACGATCGCGTGATGCCCCGGCGCGGCGAAACAGCCGACGGCGATCACCGGCCTGACTAGCGTCGTCAGCACATCGGCGAGCCGCGGCGGCTGCTCGAGGTAGGCGCAGGTCACCGCGCGAAACCGTTCCATCGCGCGGATCCTTGCGGCCTGCAGCTCCGTCGCCTCCTGCGAAGCCGGCGACCGGGTCGAGCCGTGGGCGATGAGCAGCAAAGTGACGCTGCGGGCCGGCACGCCCAACACCGCGGCACGATCGGCGGCCCGGCTGGCAATCAGCCCGGCGAAGGCCGGATGCAGGCCGAGCGGATCGCAAACAACGATCCGACGCGCCGGTATGGTGCCGCCATCAAGGCCGAGCGCCTGCGGGATCAGTTGCCGCGCCGTCCAGCCTGCGCACATCATCATCGGCACGACGACCGCCTGATCGCGGGTAACACGCGCCAGCGCCGCCGCCGGCGTCTCGGAACCGCCGATGAGGCAGGCCGCTTCGACCTCGCCGAAGGTTCCCATCGCGCGCAGCGCCTCGGCATGGCGGGCGAGGCTGGCCGCCGCCCCCGGCCGCTTGGAAGAGCCATGACCGATCAGCAGTACGGCACAGTGCGGATAGGCGCTCATCGCCCGGACGTCCTCCGCGTGATCAGGGGCTGGTTCCGCAAGAAACGTTGATCATGTTGTAAACATTGTATTTCCCGGATGGTTTGTGCATCGGCAGACGCTTGATGATTTCGCATGTCGCGGCGTCGTAAACGAGTTGGGGCACCATCCGCCTCGGCAATGCTGACCAGTGCGTGGCGGCCATCACGGGTGAATTCAACGTGGGCAGCGGTGCGGCCCGGCTCCGGGCGCCGGGCGCGGACGATTTCGAGGGTGCGCGTATTGATCACCTGACCCGAACGGCTGTCACGCCCGGCGCCGACGGCGTGACGGTACGGCGGATCGAAGAAGAAGTCATCAAGCGGCTGATCGAGGACGATAGGGCGCAGCGGAAACGGCCCGACATCGAACATCCCCTCCCGCATGCCCGGATGATCGCTGTGACAAACCCCTTGCCCTGCGGCTCCACAGCTGCGAACTCATGTGCCAGGGGACAGCTGACAGGTGACTGGGGCGATTTTCGCTGCATCGATGCGGTATCCCTGACCTGCAGTCGCCCGATGAGCGCAGAGCAAGCCCTGCCCGGGAGTCGCGCCTCGCCGCGCACCTCGACTTGCTGCGCCGGCATCTGCCCTACGAGAACGTGTTCCCGGCGAACGCTGGCTCACCATCCTGATGAACCGGATCAAACCGGCGCTGTTCGCCGCCGCATTCGCCGGATGGATTCGGGAGAGCTGGCCCGACAAGGCCAGTGAACTGGCCGCCATCAGCCGCTGCTCGGACGGCTCGGCACCGAACAGGGCTTGAAGGGCGCGCTCGTCTCCATCGACGCCCTCGCCCTCTCGTCAAAGCCAGCCTGAATTGGCTTCAGAGCCCTGCCTTACGCTGCCGTCGCCCGCCCTGTGACGGCCCATCGTGCTGTGCGCGTTGTGCCATTCTACGGCCGCATTCAACTCCTCGCGACGGAGAAGACCCTGAACAGCGATGGTTTTGCATGAGACCATGACTGTTCAGAGGATGGGGCCATGGAGGCGAAGTAGAAGACGATGAAGCTGTACCCTACCG
>JACAEG010000025.1 GCA_013388965.1 Pseudorhodoplanes sp.
CGTCGCACGGTGCGCGGGCCGTCGTCCTCTTCCATTTCAAGCGCGGGTCGCGCCGCGGCGGCGGCAGGCCGCGCTCCGGCTTCCTCGCCGAAGCGCTTCTTGGCCTCGGTCTCGGCCTTGCGCTTGGCTTCCTCCTCGCGCTTGTGACGCTCGTCCTCTTCGCGCTTGCGCGCCTCGGCGGCTTCGCGGTCGGCACGGTCGATGGTTTCGCGGCTGGCGCGGCGGCGCGCCTCTTCCTCGGCAATCCTGCGTTCCTCGGCTTCGCGCACGCGCGCGTCCGCAAGCGCATGGGCGCGGGCGTTACGCTCCTCGTCCGTCAGCGTGCGCAGAACGACGCCCGACGGCTTCGGGGGAGCGGCGGGCGCCTGCGCCGGTGCCGCGCGCTTCTCCGGCGCCTTATTGGCGGCGGAGGCCGTGGCGGGCGCGGGCGCCGGCTCGGCCGCCTTTGCCTCGGTCGGCGCGCCGATCACGCGGCGCTTCACCTTCTCGACGACAACCTGCTTGGAGCGCCCATGGCTGAAGCTCTGGCGCACGGTGCCTTGCTCGACGCCGCGCTTGAGTGTCAGCGTTTTGGAGCCGACGCTCAGCTTCTTTTCGCCCGGGTTCTTTGTCTCGCTCATTCCAGTTCCTTAACGCTCCGTGCAGGTTTGGCTCTCCGGCGAGGCCAGGTCGCCGGCTCCGAAATGGGTCAGGCGCGCGTAGCGCGCGAGGAAACGATGGCTTTCGGGACCGGCGAGCAGGGCAGCATGTACCACATTTGGCCGGCCCAATGCCAAATCCAATTGCTCGCCCGTAAATAGGGAGACGACGACCGGATTGCCCGCCTTCTCCTCGCTTTCGCGATGCATTGCAGCATTGAGCTTGCGGACGCCGTCGGCGCCTGCGTCGCTGGCATGGACCAGCGCGGCAACGCGCTTGCCGCCCAGGGCGGCCTCGACCTTGGCGAAGCCCGTCACCAGCAGTCCCGCCTTGTTCGCAATCGACAAGGCATCGAGGGCGGCGCGCTCCAGCAGCTTTTGCGTGGTGTCAACGAGGGCTTCGGGAAGCTTCACGTCCCGCTTGAAGCTTTTCGCGAAGGCGTTGCGGCGGATCGCCTCAGCCAGGGCGTCGCGCGTGGCTGTGACCCAGACGCCGCGGCCTGGAAGATTCTTCTTGATATCGGGAACGATCTCGCCGGCCGGGCCGACGACGAAACGGATCAGCTCGGAGACCGGCCGGACCTTGCGCGTGACCACGCAGAGCCGCTCGGCGTCCGCGCGGCCGCGGCCGGAATCCAGCTCATCATGATCGATCCGCGCGAGCATCCGCGTGTGTCACCCTTACGCCCCGGCCTCGGCCGGTTCCTCCGCAGGTGCCGCCACAGGAGCGAGATCGGCCTCCGTGATCCAGCCCGCCTTGAGGCGCGCCTGCATGATGATGGCCTCGGCTTCCTCCCGCGACAGCTCGAAGCCGTCGAGAATGCCGGGATGGCGGACAGATTCGCCGTCCTTGCGCTCGCTCCAGCCGACCAGGTCGTCGGTCGCGGCGCCTGCCAGGTCCTCCACCGTCTTGATCTCGTTCTCGCCGAACTTGACGAGCATGGGCGTGGTCACGCCGGGCACGTCCTTGAGCTCGTCGGCGACGCCGAGTTCCTTTCGCTTGCTGTCATACTCTTCCTCGATGCGAGCAAGATATTCGCGCGCGCGGGCCTGCAGCTCGATCGCGGTCTCGTCGTCGAAACCCTCGATGCCGGCGATTTCGCGCACATCGACCAGTGCCAGTTCCTCCACCGAGGTGAAACCTTCCGACGCGAGCAGTTGCGCGACCACCTCGTCGACATCCAGCGCCTGCACGAAAATTTGCGTGCGGTTCTGGAACTCCGCCTGCCGGCGCTCGGATTCCTCCTGCTCGGTGAGAATGTCGATGTCCCAGCCGGTCAGTTGCGAGGCGAGGCGCACATTCTGGCCGCGGCGCCCGATCGCGAGCGAAAGCTGCGCGTCCGGCACGACCACCTCAATGCGCTGGCGCTCCTCGTCGAGCACGACCTTGGCAACTTCCGCCGGAGCGAGAGCGTTGACCACAAAAGTGGCTGTATCCATCGACCACGGAATGATGTCGATCTTCTCGCCCTGCAGCTCATTCACGACCGCCTGCACGCGCGATCCGCGCATGCCGACGCAGGCCCCGACCGGATCGACCGAGGAATCGCGCGAGATCACCGCGATCTTGGCGCGGGAGCCGGGATCGCGGGCAACCGCCTTCACCTCGACGACACCATCGTAGATTTCCGGCACCTCCTGCGCGAACAGCTTGGCCATGAATTGCGGATGTGTGCGCGAGAGGAAATCTGCGGCCCGCGCGGTTCGCGGCGCACATCGTAGATATAGGCGCGCACGCGGTCGCCGTTGCGGAAGACTTCGCGCGGCAGCATTTCGTCGCGGCGCACGATCGCCTCGCCACGGCCGAGATCGACGACGACGTTGCCGTATTCGACGCGCTTGACGATGCCGTTGACGATATCGCCGATGCGATCCTTGTATTCCTGATACTGGCGGTCGCGCTCGGCTTCGCGCACCTTCTGCACGATCACCTGCTTGGCGGATTGCGCGGCGATGCGGCCGTATTCCAGCGGCGGCAGGGCGTCGGCGATGGTGTCGCCGACCTGCGCGGCCGGATTGCGCTGCCGCGCGTCCTCGATGCTGATCTGGGTCGACGGGTTCTCCACGGCGTCGACCACCAGCAGGTGGCGGGCAAGCCGCAATTCCCCAGTCTTGGGATTGATCTCGGCGTGCACGTCGGTTTCCGCGCCATAGCGCGACCGTGCTGCCTTGGCGATTGCATCTTCCATCGCGGCGATCACGATCGAGCGGTCGATCGATTTCTCGCGCGCGACCGCGTCGGCGATCTGCAGAAGTTCAAGCCGGTTGGCGCTGACGGCCATCGGTCACTCTCCCTTTGTCTGAGCCGCGCGCCTGTCGGTGCCGCGCGTCGGCCGAAAATCGTTCAAACCTGTATCCTGTGCGCTTGCGCGCTCTTTCCGGGCGCGGCTCTTCTGCCGTTCCTCGCGCGCCTCGCGTTCCGCCGCCTTGCCGCGCCGGAGCGATTCCGCGATCAGCGCGTCGGTCAACACCAGTTTCGCCTCCGCCATGTCCTCGATCGCCAGCGAAATTTCCGCGGCTTCGTCCGGCTTGACGTCGTCGCGCCGGATGCGGGCCATGTCGCCCTCGACGCCTGCGATGGTGCCGCGAAACCGCTTCCGCCCCTCGACCGGAACCTCCATCTCGATCTTTACGAGATGGCCGGTGTGGCGCACGAAGTCCGAGCGGCGGACCAGCGGCCGGTCCAGGCCGGGCGACGAAATCTCGAGACGATAGGCTTCCGCCATCGGGTCCTCGACGTCCAGCACCGGGGACAAGGCGCGCGACACGGCTTCGCAATCCTCGACCGACATTGTCCCGTCGGGCTTCTCCGCCATGATCTGCACGGTGCAGCCTTCGGTACCGGTTATCCGCACGCGGACCAGACGATATCCGAGGTCGCGCAGCACCGGCACGGCGATCGCGGCCACGCGCGCCGCCAATCCCGGTTCAACGATCAACCGAGGTTCGTCCAGCAGATTCGCGTCGTTCGTCGCGTTCATGCGAGTGCGTATTGGATCCAACGCGCCCGGTGCGGCCGAGGCTTCAGCCCCTGGCCTCAGGTAACAAAAAAGAGCGGGTCCCGGGCGGGGCCCACTCTCAAAAACCAGCCGGATCGCATCCGACCGTTATGAGGTATCCATTCGCGGATAGCGGCACATATAGCGCAAAACCGCCAGTATGCAAGGCCTTGGGCGGTGGCGGATGGCTAACGCTTCCTTCAGATTCCGCCCCTAGATTCCGCAAAACCAGTCATTTTGCGTGATTTTGTGCCCCGCCATGCTTGCAGCCGCGTCGCTTATCCCGGAACTGGAAGATGCCGTTCAGAACGGGACGCCCGAAAAGCGCGGCGTCATGGTCCAGCAGATCGCGACGCTGTTTCTGCAAAGCTCGGACCGGCTGAACGAGGTGCAGGTCGCCCTGTTCGGCGACGTCCTCAGCCGGCTGGTCGAGGAAATCGAGAGCCGCGCACGCGCCGAATTGTCTCGACGCCTGGCGCCGGTAACCAACGCGCCGATCGATGTGCTGCGCCGGCTGGCGAAGGACGACGATATCGCGGTCGCCGGGCCCGTGCTGTCGCAATCGCCGCGCCTGGAGAGCGAAGACCTTGTCGATATCGCCAAGTCCAAGGGCCAGCCGCATTTGATCGCCATCTCGTCCCGCCGTGCGCTGCAGGAAAACGTCACCGACATACTCGTGGCGCGCGGCGATCGCGAAGTCGTGCGCCTCATTGCCGGAAATCCGGGGGCGAAGCTGTCGGAGAGCGGCTTCTCGAGTCTCGTGCGACGCGCCGAAGGCGACGGCATTCTTGCCGAGACGGTCGCGCAGCGAGACGACATCCCGCCGCAATTGTTCCACGAGCTGGTGACGAGGGCGACCGCCGTCGTGCAGCGGCGATTGCTGGCATCGGCAAAACCGGAAACGCAGGCCGAGATTCGCCGGGTGCTCTCGCAGGTGTCGGGCGAGATGGAAAAGAGTGTGGCGCCCGCGCATGATTTCGCACAGGCGCAGGCCAGGATCGCAGCCCTTCGCAAGCGCGGCGTCCTGACCGAGCGCGATCTCGCGCAGTTCGCAAACGATGGACAATACGCGGAGACGGTCGCGGCCCTGTCCTCGCTATGCTCTGTTCCCGTGGACGCCATCGACAAGCTCATGAACAGCGAGCGAGCGGACCCGGTCCTTATTCTCTGCAAGGCCGCCGGCTTCGGCTGGCCGACGACCAAGGCCATCATTCTCGTGCGGCCCGGCAACAACGCCAAGTCGGGCGCGGCACTCGAACATGCGGCCGGAAATTTCGACCGGCTTTCGGCGATGACGGCGCAGCGCGTGGTCCGCTTCTGGCAGCACGGGCCTGAGCCGGCGCCCGCCGGCAAGACCTAGAGCCGGCGAAAGGTCAGATAGCAGGGCCTTCGGCCTTCGCGCCGCGCCTTCGCCTCGTATCGCGTGGGCTCGAAATCCCTCCACGGCCGTTGCCAGTCGGCGGCGGCTTGCGCGTCCCAACTGAAATCTCCGCACGCGAGCAACCTGCGCAGCGTCCAGGCCGCGTAATCGGGGATGTCCGTTGCAAACCGGAATTCTCCGCCGGGCCGCAGGATTCGGGCGAATGCAGCGATGCTGTTCTCCTGCACGAAGCGGCGCTTCCAGTGCCGCCGCTTGGGCCAGGGATCGGGATAGAGAAGATCGATGCGCGTGAGAGCGGCGGCCGGCAGCCATGCGAGAATGTCGGTGGCATCGCCGAGATGCAATCGCACGTTGGAAAGCCTTTCGCGCTCGATCGCGGCAAGCGCCTTGGCCATGCCGTTGACGAAGGCTTCAACCCCAAGAAATCCGGCAGCAGGCTGGTGCGCGGCCTGATCGACGAAATGTTCGCCACCGCCAAATCCAATCTCGAGGCGGACTTCCTCGACACCGACGGCAAAGAGCGTGCGCAGATCGGCGGGCGCCGGCTTTGTCAGGTCGAGTGCCAGCCGCGGCAGCAATGTTTCGATCAGGTCGGCTTGATGCGACCGCAGGCGCTTGCCCTTGCGGCGGCCGAAAAAGGCTCCCGACCGCTCGGGAGCGGCGGGAGCCTTGCCGTCGTCGGGATTCTTGCCGTGCATGCGGCCGCACAATCCCGCGGCCGCGGCAGAAACTCAATCGCTTCCGATCAGGCGACGGCCTTCTTGATGGTGTCGGCAATGTCGGTCTTTTCCCAGGAGAATCCGCCGTCCGCTTCCGGGGCGCGCCCGAAATGACCGTAAGCGGCCGTGCGCCGATAGATCGGCTTGTTCAGCGACAGCTTGCGGCGAATGTTGGTCGGCCGGAGCGGGAAGATCTCGGCGAGAACCTTTTCGAGCTTCGCCTCGTCGACCTGACCGGTGCCGTGCGTGTCAACCAGAAGAGACATCGGATCGGCGACGCCGATCGCATAGGCGACCTGGATCGTGCAGCGTTCCGCCAGCCCGGCCGCGACCACGTTCTTCGCGAGGTAGCGCGCCGCATAGGCTGCGGAACGGTCCACCTTGGTGGGGTCCTTGCCGGAGAACGCGCCGCCGCCATGCGGGGCGTAGCCGCCATAGGTATCGACGATGATCTTGCGGCCGGTGAGACCGCAATCGCCGTCCGGTCCGCCGACGACGAAATTGCCGGTCGGGTTGACGAGGAAGTCGGCCGAATTCTTCGGCATCCAGCCCGCGGGCAGCGCGGAGGTGACCGCGTCGGCGATCATCTCCTTCACCATGTCCGGCGAATATTTCTGCTTGTTGCGGGTCTCGGCATTGTGCTGGGTCGAGACCACGACCTTGGTGCAGCCGGTCGGCTTGCCGTTGACATATTGCACCGTCACCTGGCTCTTGGCGTCCGGCTGCAGGTCGATCAGCTTGCCGGCGTGGCGCTGTTCGGCCAGCACCTTCAGAATCTTGTGCGCGAAATAGATCGGCGCCGGCATGAACGAGCCCTTCTCGTAGACCTCGCTCTCGGTGCAGGCAAAGCCGAACATCATGCCCTGGTCGCCCGCGCCTTCCTGCTCGCCATCCTTGGCCTTCTTCGCATCGACGCCCATCGCGATATCGGGCGACTGGCCGTGCAGCAGCACTTCGACGTCGGCTCCGTGATAGGAAAAGCCGTCCTGGTCATAGCCGATATCCTTGACCACGCCGCGCGCGATCTCGGTGATGAGCTCGCGGTTGATGACCGCCTGGCTTCCGTACTTCTTGAAGAAGGGAGCCTGTCCGCGACCTTCGCCGGCGATGACGATCTTGTTGGTGGTGGTCAGCGTCTCGCAGCCGAGCCTGGTGTTCACCAGGCTGTCGTCGGCGATGCCGAGCTTGATGTCGTTCTCGAGGAAGGCATCGAGGATGGCATCCGAGATCTGGTCACTGACCTTGTCCGGATGACCTTCGGAAACGGATTCGCTGGTAAAGAGATAGGTCGGACGGGCGGCCACGGTTAGACTCTCCTTGCGGAATGACGCTGACGTCGGATGCTTGACCGCGCCGTTCTTGCAGTGTCCACCCGCCCGGTCAAGATGTGGGCTCGTTGGGCGGCGCAAATGGGCGATTATTGGGCCAAACGCGGCATTCAGATTTCGTCGCCTGCGATCTGCTCGACAAGGTCGACAATGCGGCGCCGCAGCTTTGCATCCTTGATGCGCATGAAGGACTTGGTGAGAGCGAGCCCGTCCGATGTGGCAAGGAAATCCGACACGTAGGCGGGAGAGGGAGCGTCGGCCAGTCCCGATGCCGTCGTCGCGTTCGGCCCGCCTTCGAAAAAGAAGGACACCGGAACCTGCAGCACCTCGGAAATCTGCTGGAGCCTGCTCGCCCCGATGCGGTTCGTGCCCTTCTCGTATTTCTGAATCTGCTGGAACGTCAGCCCGAGCGCATCGCCCAGTTTTTCCTGACTCATGCCGAGCATCATCCGCCGCATCCGCACGCGGCTGCCAACATGCTTGTCGGTCGGATTTGGGGATTTCTTGACCATGCGATGCTCCTGTGAACCGACGCGCGCATATCCCGAATGTCGCTCTGCCAGTCCGAACCACGGCTCCTGCTAGCGGGGGGGACTTCAATATTCTATAGGAGGCGTGCCGATTTTCGTTCCGCTTCTTAGACTTCTAAGTTCCCATATCGTGTCGAATGTGTCACGGCAAGCATGAGGACGAGAACCTATTTTGCAACGCGCCGGAATGTCAGGATGAACGCAATACCGATCATCAGCGCGGCAACGCCATCGCCGTAGCGCGCATAGAAGGTGGCGCTGATGGATTTTGGGAGTCTTGTATCCAGAACTCCTTCCGTACCGAGCGGTAACGCCGCAACGGTCCTGCCCAGAGGGTCGATAACGGCCGAAATGCCGGTGTTGGCAGCCCGAACAAGTGTCAACCCCTGCTCGATCGCGCGCAAGCGGGCCTGTTCCAAATGCTGGAACGGCCCCGTACTAATTCCAAACCAGCCGTCATTGGTCAGGTTCAGCATCCACTCGGGCCGTTCGCCGGACGGCGCGACTTCGTTCGGAAATACGATCTCGTAGCAAATGAGCGGCAGAAAGGGCGGCGTGCCCGGCACCGAATAGACGCGGCGCCGGTCGCCCGCGAGAAAGCCGCCGCGCACCTTGGTGAGCTGCATCAAGCCCAGTTTCTCCAGCAAATTTTGCAGCGGCAAATATTCGCCGAACGGGACAAGATGCACCTTGTCGTAGGCGGTCAATATCGTTCCGTCATGGCCTATCACGTAGACCGAATTGTAGGCGCGGATCGGACCTCCGGGGGGCGTATCGTCTGCCGGCCGAACGCCGCCCGTGATCAGGATGGCGCCCTCGGGCAGAAGATCGGCAATCTGAGCAAGTGCGCTGGGCTCGCGCGGAAGGAAAAAAGGAAACGCCGATTCCGGCCAGATCAAATGCGTCACATCCCGCATGCCCGCGGATTGAGGTCCGGTCGAGCGGCTCGATAATGCGAGGTAATGACTCATTACTCTCTGCCTGAGCGAATAGTTGAATTTCTCGTTTTGTTGCAGGTTCGGCTGGATGATCCGCAGGCGAATGTTGTCAGCGTAGCCCACATGCGACGTCGCCAGACGGATGGCGCCGAAGGCAGCAAGCGCCACGAGCACCATTCCCGCCGCGCCGAGCGGCAGCAATCGCCGCCGCGGCTCGGACGCTTGGTCTGCAAGCGTGGCCGGGCTTGCGAAGATCGCGACCGCCAGAAAGGTCAGTCCCCACAATCCGAAAATGCTTGCGCTTTGGGCAAGGACCAGTGGGCCTGCCAGCGCGTAGCCATAGGCGTTCCACGGGAAGCCGCCAAACAGGTGTCCGCGCAGCCATTCGGCGACGGTCAGTCCGATGGCAAGCGACAGGATCCGGACCGGCCCGCGCGTCCAGAGCAAGCGCGCGAGCGCGGTCCCCGCGGCGGTGAACAGCGCGAGGCCCGCCGGCAGCGCCGTCACGGCAAACGGCAGCAGCCAGCCGAAAATGTGGGCGTCGACCAGAAAGGCGTGCCCGACCCAATAGAGGCCGCCCAGAAAATATCCGAAGCCGAACCACCAGCCGGCGGCGGCCGCCGCGATCACGCCGCCGAAGCGTCCGGCCGCGGCGCCGTCGAGCAGCCAGACCAGAACCGGAAATGTCAGAAACAGGACTGGCCACAGGCCGAATGGCGGGAGCGCGAGAACGGAGAAAGCACCGGCGGCTAATGCGATCGCCCATCGCCGCCAGCCCCATGCCAGGACGACCCGATGCTCAATCCCCGCAATCCTCACGGCTGCGGGGTCCGGTTCAACGATCGGTCGGCCGGCTTCGCCTGGGCGTCGGTCCCTCCGGATGGCGCGGCCGCCGCCGCCGGATCGCGACCGCGTTCGGAGCGCCGCGCCTTGCCGCGAAGGATTCGCACGCGCTTCACGCGCCGCGGATCGGCGTCGATAATTTCGATCTCGAACGCGCCCGGTCCGGGCACGAGTTCGCCGCGCAGCGGCACCCGTCCGATCTTGCTCACGAGGTAGCCGCCCAGCGTCTCGACGTTGATGTCCTCGCCGACATCGAAATTGGTCCCGACGGTCGCGGTAACATCCTCCAGCATGGCCCTCGCATCGGCAACGAAGGAACCGTCCGCCTGGCGGATAATGCTCGGCGCCTCCTGGTCGTGCTCGTCCTCGATATCGCCGACGATCTGCTCGACGATGTCCTCGATCGACACAATGCCGTCGGTGCCGCCATATTCGTCGACCACGAGCGCAAGATGAATGCGCGTGGTCTGCATCTTGGCCAGCAGGTCGAGCGCCGGCATCGATGGCGGCACGAACAGGATCGGGCGCACGATCTTCGTCGCCTTGAGCGGCATCGAGAGATCGATGGCCGCGAGATCGAGCCCCGCCGCCGCACTCTTGCGCCGCGACTTCGGCTTGGGATGGCTGGCCGTGCGGGTCATGAAGGCGATCAGATCGCGGATATGCACCATGCCGATCGGGTCATCGAGCGTGTCGTCGTAGACCACGAGCCGCGAATGCGCCGCGGTCTCGAAGACCTTGACGAGTTCGCCGAGCGCGATGTCCTGCTGCACCGAGATGATATCGGCGCGCGGCACCATGACGTCGACGATGCGCCGCTCGCGCAGGCCCAGGATATTCCTGAGCATCGCGCTTTCCTGCGGCGAGAATCCGGTTTCGCTCGGAGCGCCTTCCTCGAGGACGACCTTGAGATCGGCGCGCATCGAGCCGGAGCGCCAGCCGAGCAGCGTGCGAAGCCAGCGCCCGAACGTGCTTTCGCGCGCGGGTTCAAGAATCTCGGGAACGGCAACGGGCAGCTTGCGGGTTTCGTTCGCCGGTTCGCGTCGACTGGGACCTTCGGTGTCTGGCATGGCGGACGATCAGGCGTCTATTTCGCGGGCGGCATAGGGATCCGGCACAGACACGCGGGCGAGAATCGCCCGCTCGGCGGCCTCCATTTTTTCCGCGTCATGGTCCGATTCGTGATCGTAACCCAAAAGATGGAGAAAGCCATGCACCGCCAGATGCGCCAGATGGTCGGCAAACGGCTTTCCCTCCTCGGCGGCCTCGCGCGCCGTCGTTTCATAGGAGATCGCGATGTCGCCCCATTGCCGCGGCGCAACCTGAGGCGACGCCGGCGCCGGAAAGGAGAGCACGTTGGTCGGCTTGTCCATCTGCCGCCACTGGCGATTGAGGTCGCGCAGCGCAGCATCCCGATCGATGGAGACCGAGACGACGCCCTGCACGGGACCCGCAATCTCGTTCGCGGCGCCGATGGCGCGTGCGACGATGTCCGGGGATTGCGGCTCGAGCGCGAGCGCATCCGGATGCGCGATAATCTCCACGACCAGGCCGTCCCGCTCAAAGATGCGCTCGCTCCAATCGACCGCGTTCACGGCTTCTTTGCCCGCTTTTCCGAATCTGCGCGGTCGTAAGCCTCGACGATGCGGGCTACCAGTTCATGTCGAATGACGTCCTGGCGCGAGAACGCGACATGGCCGATTCCTTCGACGCCCGACAGCAACTGAATCGCCTCCGACAGGCCGGACTTCTGTCCCGGCGGCAGGTCGACCTGACTCGGATCGCCGGTGACAATCATGCGGCTGTTCTCGCCGAGCCGCGTCAGAAACATCTTCATCTGCATCGACGTGGTATTCTGCGCCTCGTCCAGGATCACCGCCGCATTATGCAGCGTGCGCCCGCGCATGAAGGCGAGCGGCGCGATCTCGATCTCGCCGCCCTGCAGCGCCCGCTCCACCACCCGCATGTCCATGAGATCGAACAGCGCGTCGTAGATCGGACGCAAATAGGGATCGACCTTCTCGCGCATGTCGCCCGGCAGGAAGCCAAGCCGCTCGCCGGCCTCGACCGCGGGGCGCGACAGGATGATGCGGTCAATCTCCTTGCGCTCGAAAAGGGAAATGGCATGCGCCACGGCAAGCCAGGTCTTGCCTGTGCCCGCGGGCCCGGTTCCGAACACCAGCGAATTGCGCTTGAGCGCGCGGATATACGCATCCTGTCCTGCGGTGCGCGCCCGCACCGGACGCTTGCGCAAATTGATTTCCTCGAAGGCGGAACGCGCCGTGCCGGTTTCGGCCTCGAACAAGGTGCCCTGCGCCATGACCTGCCTGATTGCGCCTTCCACATCGCCGGCGACGACCTCGTCGCCGCTCTTGAGCCGGGCATACAGGCCCTCGAGCACGCGCCGTGCCTGGTCGCAGGCATCGCGCGAGCCTTCGATGGTCACGTGATTGCCGCGCGAATCGGCGACAATCCCGAGCTTTCGTTCGATCGTCGCAAGATTTTGTCCGTATTGACCGAACAGCGAGGACGCCAGCCGGTTGTCATCGAAGGCCAGAACGGTCTGGGTCATCGGACTTTCATCGGCGACCGGGACGGCGTCGTTGCCGGGCTTGAAGCTGCGCAAACGATCACGCTCCTGCGGTTTGGGTGAGCGGCATGCGATCCTCGGCGATATTGCTTCGCGCAATCGTGCCGAACAGGCTGTTGGGGCCGGCTGCGGTGATGGTGACGGGCACAATCTCTCCGATCAGCGTATCGGGACCGGACACCTGCACCGGCTCGAGATAGGGAGAGCGACCGGCGATCTGTCCGGGATGACGGCCCGGCTTCTCGAACAGCACGTCGAGCGTGCGTCCGACGCAATCGCGCCGGAACCGGGCATGCTGGCGCTCGATCAGCGCCTGCAGTTCCGCAAGCCTCGCGCTCTTGATGTCTTCGGGCACCTGCTCGTCCATGTCCGCGGCGGGCGTGCCGGGCCGCGGCGAATACTTGAACGAAAAGCCGCTGACAAATCCTGCCTCTTCGATCAGGGACATCGTGTCGCGGAAATCGTCATCGCCTTCGCCCGGAAAGCCGACGATGAAGTCGGAGGAGAATGCGATGGCCGGCTGCGCGCTGCGCAGGCGCTCGATCGCGGCAAGATAATCGCGCCGCGTATGCCGGCGGTTCATCGCCGCGAGAACCCGGTCCGATCCGGACTGCACCGGCAAATGCAGATAGGGCATCAGGCTCCGCAGATCGCGATGCGTGGCGACAAGGCTGTCATCGACGTCGCGCGGATGGCTCGTCGTGTAGCGCAGGCGCGCGATGCCCGGGATGTCTGCGAGCCGATAGAGCAATTGTCCGAGTGTCCACGATCGTCCGTCCGGCCCTTCGCCATGATAGGCATTGACGTTCTGGCCGATCAGCGTGATTTCGCGCACGCCGGCGTCGGCGAGTCGCTCCGTCTCGGCAACGATCTTCATGACCGGACGCGAGCTTTCCGCGCCCCGCGTATAGGGCACGACGCAGAACGTGCAGAACTTGTCGCAGCCTTCCTGGATGGTCACGAAGGCGGTGACGCCGCGCGCGCGCGTCGCCGCGACGCTCGGTGCCGTGAGATGATCGAACTTGTCCTCGACCGGAAAGTCCGTGTCGATCGCCTGACCGTCGCGCTTCGCGCGCGCGAGCAGTTCCGGCAGGCGGTGATAGTTTTGCGGCCCGAACACAAGATCGACCATCGGCGCGCGGCGCAGGATTTCCCGCCCCTCCGCCTGCGCGACGCAACCGCCGACCGCGATGGTGATGTTCCGGCCTTCCCGTTCGGCAGCCTGCTTGAGCAGGCGCAACCGTCCCAGTTCCGAATAGACCTTTTCGGAGGCTTTCTCGCGGATATGGCAGGTATTGAGAATGATCAGCTCGGCGTCGTCCGCCGATCCGGTCTCGACGAAGCCCTCTGGCGCCAATGTGTCCATCATCCGACGCGAGTCGTAGACGTTCATCTGGCAGCCGTATGAATTCACGAAAAGCTTGCGGGCGCCGTTCATGCCGCTTGGGGAACCCGCTTCGATGTCATGCGCATGACGAGCGCTCGTGCCTTCCAGAATTCTGCCGTTTCGGTCATTGCCGCGATTCGAGGCCTCATCAGCCCCCTTGGGACGCTTTTAGCGTCCGGACGCCGAAAAGGGAATAAATGGCGCTGCCGGCGCGCTGGTCAAGGGCTGCAGAATCGCTGGAAAAACAGGCAGCTAGCGCGGCTTTTCGTCCTTCAGCGGGACGGCATAGAGCTCAAGCCGATGATCGATGAGCTTGTAGCCGAGCTTGCGCGCCACCTCCGCCTGCAGCCGCTCGATCTCTTCCGACTGAAATTCGACAACCTCGCCGGTCCGGAGATTGATGAGATGGTCGTGATGGGTCTCGGGAATCTGCTCGAACCGCGCGCGGCCCTCGCGAAAATCGTGCCGTTCGATGATGCCTGCATCCTCGAACAGCTTGACGGTGCGATAGACGGTCGAAATCGAGATCCGGTTGTCGACCTTGACGCAGCGCCGATACAGTTCCTCGACGTCGGGATGATCCTCGGCATCGTTGAGCACGCGCGCGATGACGCGCCGCTGCTCCGTCATGCGCATGCCCTTTTCGGCGCAACGGGCTTCGATGGACGTCATTGCCTTCGTCATGGCGCGAATTCTATGAGAATCTTTCTGCATCGTCATCACGGGATCGGGCGCGGACTGCCCGCCTCACATGCGTCAAACGAGGTCGCGGCGCAAGACCAGCGCCGAAGTTGCGCCGCGGGGGCCCGCATAATAGCCGCTTCGGCGGCCGACCTCATGAAATCCCGCGCGCCGGTACAGTCTGCGGGCCGGCTCATTGGCCTCGTCGACTTCCAGAAAAACGACCTTGATTCCGAGCGCCGTCAGTCGTCCGAGATGCAATGCGAGCAGCAATCGCCCGATTCCGGAGCCGCGATGCCTCTGGCTCACTGCCACCGAAAGAATCTCGGCCTCCGCTTCGACCATGTGGGAAATGATGAAGCCGCAAAGTCTGCGGCCAATCATCGCGCGATGTGCAAGGACACCCCGGTCGGCCAGAAGCCGTTCGAACTCCTCTTCGCTCCAGCCACGATGAAAGGAATGGGCGTGCAGGGCTGCCAACGCGCCGCTGTCGCGCATCGAGGCTTGCGAAAGGACCGGGTCGCGGCCGCCAAGCAGACGCGCAAGAAGCCGCCTCATCGGCGCGGCAATTGCGCGGCGTCCTGGGGCTGCGCGTCCGGCGCTCTGAGATAAAGCGGCTTCGGCGCCGCCATGCTTTCGTCCGCTGCGGCACCGAGCCGAGCGACCCACCCGATGTCGGGCGCCCGCCTTTCATCGATCAGCGGCAGAGGCTGAAGCCGCGGCCATGTCTGCAGGAGCAGCCGCGCTCCGGACCCGACGATTCGGATCAGTCCCGTCGCGGTGAAACGTGTCGCCTCGCGCAATGTTGCGATGCGGGCGGATACCAGTGTCCGCCCTCCGGGACCGAACATCTGCACATAGACATGGTCGTGCCGCGCATCGATCACGGATGCGACGGAAGCTGTGTCGTCGGCGGCAATATAGGGAGCGGCGAGCGCGGCGAGCGTTGTCAGGCCGACCACTGGCTTGCGTGCGGCAAGCCCAATGCCGCGGGCGGCCGAAATCCCGACTCGCAAGCCGGTAAAGCTCCCCGGTCCGGTCGTCACCGCGATGCGGTCGATGTCGTCGAATTCCAGCCCCGCCTTGTCCATCAGCCGCGCGATCAGCGGCATGATCGCTTCGGCGTGGCCGCGCGCCATCGGCCGCGACTCGCTGCCGACGATCTCACCTTGCTCGGTATCGAGCAGCGCCGCTGAACAGGCTTCGAGCGCCGTATCGATTGCAAGAACACGCATCGGGGTGTCAGGCCTTGGCCGGGCCTATTGCCTTCGGTTGCCTGCGCTCGGAGAAAGTACAGGTCGGGGATCGTATCGGCCGTCAGAGTGGTCGCACCTCGACCACTTCGGGCACAAAATGCTTTAGCAGATTCTGGATCCCGTGGCGCAGGGTTGCGGTCGAGGACGGGCAGCCCGAACAGGCGCCCTTCATGGCGAGATAGACGACGCCCTCCTTGAAGCCGCGGAACGTGATGTCGCCGCCATCGTTGGCGACCGCGGGGCGGACTCGGGTCTCGATCAGGTCCTTGATGGTCCTGACCGTCTCCTCGTCGGCGGCGTCGTAGAATTCCTCGCCATCCCCGGCGGCGGTGCTCTCGCCGCTCTTCAGGAGCGGCTCGCCCGACATGAAATGCTCCATGATCGCGCCGAGGATCAGCGGCTTCAGCTGCGGCCATTCGCCGGCCGTCTTGCTTACGGCGATGAAATCGGAACCGAAAAACACGCCATCGACGTTGCCGATTCCGAATATCTTCTCAGCCAGCGGAGATTTCGCCGCTGCATTCGCATCGCGGATATCGAGGGTGCCGTGCTCCAGCACCGTGCGTCCGGGCAGGAACTTGAGCGTCGCCGGATTGGGCGTGGTTTCGGTCTGGATGAACATGGCGTTGCTCCCGGGGTCGGAATGGGGCACTTTCGTCCTATAAATGGCGTTTCGGCGCTTCAGGTCAACCGGCAACGCCGCCGGCTCAGGACAGGGCGTCGATCTCGGCGTCGCTCAACTGGCCGGGAACCAGCGTCACCGGGATCGGAAACAGTCCCGCCGTCTTGCTCAGGTTCGAGACCAGTGGCCCCGGACCGTCCGGCCCGGTACCCGCGGCCAGGACCAGGGTGGCGATATCCTCGTCCTCCTCGATCAGATTGAGGATCGCCTGCGCCTGCTGGCCCTCGCGGATGACGCGCTGCGGCGAAATCCCGGACACGCTGCTGGCGCGCGCGGAGGCACGGTCGAGCGCGGCATTCGCCTCCTCGTGCGCTTCCGCCCGCATGATGTCGGCGACGCCCAGCCATTGCTGATTGCGGTCGCCGATCTCGATCACACGCAGCATCACCACATCCGAGCCGGTTCGTGCCGCGCGGCGCGCCGCGTAATAGATCGCGCGGTCGCATTCCTCGGAATCGTCGACGACCACGAGATATTTCGCTCGGTGACCGCTTTCATAGCTGCGGCGCTTGCGGGTCATGGCAGGATTTGCGTCATCGTGTTGCGCGAAGCCGGACGGCGGCATGCTGCCACGGCGGCGTGCCGGCTCACAAGGCTGTTGGCGTGTGCCGCCGGATTCGTCAGTGGCGGACGAGCCCGATAATGTCCTTCACCGCGTTCATGGTCTCGCTCGCGATCACGCGGGCGCGCTCGGAGCCATCCTTCAAGACCGAGTCGATATAGAGCGGATCGCCTACCAGCCACTTCATCTCGCCGCCGATCGGGCCGAGCTTGGCGACCGCAAGATCGACCAGCGCGGCCTTGAAGGTCGAGAATTGCGCGCCGCCGAATTCCTTCAGCACCTCGGCCTTGGTGGTATCCTTCAGCGCCGCGTAGATGCCGACCAGATTGTCGGCCTCCGGGCGCGGCGCGAGCGCCGTCTCGTCCTCGGGCAGCGGCTCCGGATCGGTCTTGGCCTTGCGCACCTTCTGCGCGATGGTGTCGGCATCGTCAGTCAGGTTGATGCGCGAGTAATCCGAGGCATCCGACTTCGACATCTTCTTCGAGCCGTCGCGCAGCGACATCACGCGTGTCGCAGGGCCCTGGATCACCGGCTCGGGCAGCGGGAAGAACGCATCGCCGAAGCCGTGCGAGGCGATCGAGGCGGCGTAGTCGTTGTTGAATTTCTGCGCGA
>JACAEG010000019.1 GCA_013388965.1 Pseudorhodoplanes sp.
AACTGGATCATGTGCTGGCTCTATACCGGCACCTTCGGCTCTTTCATCGGCTATTCGGCGGGCTTCCCGCTGCTGGCCAAGACCCAGTTCCCGCAGGTCGACTCGCTCAAGCTCGTCTTCCTCGGTCCGCTCGTGGGCGCCATTTCGCGCTCTGCGACCGGCTGGCTCTCCGACAAATATGGCGGCGGGCGCGTGACCTTCTGGGTCTTTATCCTGATGACCGCGGCGGTGGGCGGCGTGCTCTATTTTCTCGGAATCAAGGATCAGCCCTATGCCTTCTGGGGCTTCTTCGCGATGTTCATGATCCTGTTTTTCGCGACGGGCGTGGGCAATGCGTCGACCTTCCAGATGATCCCAGCGATCATGCGCGCGGAGATGCCGCGTCTCGAGCCGAAGCTGGGCGCCGCGGAGCGCGTCAGGCAGGCCGACATGGAATCGGCCGCGATCATCGGCTTCACATCCGCGATCGCTGCCTACGGAGCCTTCTTCATCCCGAAGAGCTACGGCACGTCGATCGCCATGACCGGCGGTCCGGAAATGGCGCTGTGGGGCTTCATGGGATTCTACGTCACCTGCGTGCTGGCGACCTGGTTCTACTACACGCGGCGCGGCGGCCTGCTGCGCGATGTGGAACGCGGCGGAAAGCTTCCGGCTGCCGCCCAGCCGGCCGAGTGAAAGGCTTAGATCATGAGTCACTTTCTCGATCGTCTCACCTTTTTCAACCGCGTCGTCGACGATTTCTCGGACGGCCACGGCGTCCTGACCCGCGAGGACCGGCGCTGGGAAGACGGCTATCGCAAGCGCTGGCAGCACGACAAGATCGTGCGATCCACGCACGGCGCGAACTGCACCGGCTCCTGCTCTTGGAAAATCTATGTGAAGGGCGGGATCGTCACCTGGGAGACGCAGCAGACCGATTATCCGCGCACGCGCCCCGAACTGCCGAACCACGAGCCCCGCGGCTGCTCACGCGGGGCGAGCTACTCCTGGTATCTGTATTCCGGCAATCGCGTGAAGTATCCGCTGGTGCGCTCGCGTCTGCTTAAGCTGTGGCGCGAGGCGAGGGCGGTGCGCACGCCGGTCGCGGCATGGGCGTCGATCGTCGAGGATCCGGTCAAGCGCGCGGCCTACACCGCAAAGCGCGGCCACGGCGGATTCGTGCGCGCGACCTGGGACGAGGTGACGGAGATCGTCGCCGCCGCCAATGCCTATACCGTCAAGAACCACGGCCCGGACCGCGTGATCGGCTTTTCGCCGATCCCCGCCATGTCGATGGTGTCCTACGCGGCCGGCTCGCGCTATCTGTCTCTGCTCGGCGGCGTCTGCATGTCGTTCTACGACTGGTATTGCGATCTGCCGCCCTCCTCGCCGCAGACCTGGGGCGAGCAGACGGACGTGCCGGAAAGCGCGGACTGGTACAATTCCGGCTTCCTGATCCTGTGGGGATCGAATGTTCCGCAGACGCGCACCCCCGATGCGCATTTCTATACGGAGGCCCGCTATCGCGGCGCCAAGAGCGTGGTGATCTGCCCGGATTATTCCGAAGCCTCGAAGTTCGCAGACCTCTGGATATCGGTGAAGCAAGGCACCGACGCCGCGCTCGCAATGGCGATGGGCCACGTGATCCTGCGCGAATTCCACATCGATCGCGAGGCGAGCTATTTCGCCGACTACGTCCGCCAATACACCGACATGCCGATGCTGGTGCGGCTCGAGCGCAAGGACGACAGGCTTGTTCCGGGACGTCTCCTGCGCGCCTCCGATTTCGCCGGCGGGCTTGGCGAAACCAACAACCCGGAATGGAAGACGGTCGCGTTCGACGAGACCTCCGAAAGCATTGTCGTGCCGCATGGCTCGGTCGGCTTTCGCTGGGGCGAGACGGGCAAGTGGAATCTCGAAGAGAAGGATTCCGACGGCCGCGACACCACCCTGCGGCTGACGCTGGCGCAGTCGCATGACGAGATCGCCGATGTGGCCTTTCCCTATTTCGGCAATATCGATCACGAGCATTTCACGAACGACGCGCATCCGAGCGTGCTGGAGCGGCGCATCCCGGTGAAGAAGCTTCGGCTTGCCGACGGCGATGCTCTGGTCGCGACGGTATTCGATCTGTTCGTGGCGAATTATGGCGTCGACCGCGGCTTCGGCGGCAAGCACGTCGCCAGGTCCTACGATGAGGACGTGCCCTATACGCCGGCCTGGGCGGAGAAGATCACCGGCGTGCCGCGCGACCAGATTGTTACCGTCGCACGCGAATTCGCGCTCAATGCCGAGAAGACCAGGGGCCGCTCGATGGTGATCATCGGCGCCGCGATGAACCACTGGTACCACTCCGACATGAATTACCGCGGTGTCATCAACATGCTGGTGATGTGCGGCTGCGTCGGCCAGTCGGGCGGCGGCTGGTCGCATTATGTCGGACAGGAGAAGCTGCGTCCGCAATCGGGCTGGCTGCCGCTGGCTTTCGCGCTCGACTGGGGCCGGCCGCCGCGGCAGATGAACTCGACGTCGTTCTTCTATGCGCATACCGACCAGTGGCGCTACGAAACCGTCGGCATCGACGAAATCCTGTCGCCGACCGCGCCCGCCGGGCCGTGGGATGGTGCGTTGATCGACTACAATGTGCGCGCCGAGCGCATGGGCTGGCTGCCGTCCGCGCCGCAGCTGAAACAGAATCCGCTTTCGGTCGCGCAAAAGGCGGCCGCCGCGGGACTTGAACCGAAGGATTACGTCGCCAGGGCGCTGAAGTCCGGGGAATTGCAGATGTCCTGCGAGGACCCGGATCATCCCGACAACTGGCCGCGCAACATGTTCGTGTGGCGCTCGAACCTGCTCGGCTCATCCGGCAAGGGACATGAGTATTTCCTCAAGCACCTGCTGGGCACGTCGCATGGCGTGCAGGGCAAGGATCTCGGCGAGACCGGCAAGAAGAAACCGAAGGACGTCGCCTGGCGCGACGATGCGCCGATCGGCAAGCTCGATCTGCTGGTCACACTGGATTTCCGCATGTCCACGACCTGCGTCTATTCCGACATCGTTCTGCCGACCGCGACCTGGTACGAAAAGAACGATCTCAACACTTCGGACATGCATCCCTTCATCCACCCGCTGACCGCGGCGGTCGATCCGGTCTGGGAGGCGAGGAGCGACTGGGAGATTTACAAGTCGATCGCGAAAGCGTTCTCGCGCGTCGCGCCAGAGGTGCTCGGGGCCGAAAAGGACGTCGTGCTGACCCCGATCCTGCACGACACGCCCGCCGAGATCGCGCAGGCGCTCGACGTGAAGGACTGGAAGAAGGGCGAGGTCGAGCCGATCCCCGGCAAGACGATGCCGGCCGTCACCGTGGTCGAGCGTGACTATCCCAATCTCTACCGGCGTTTCACCGCGCTCGGACCGCTGATGCAGAAGCTCGGCAATGGCGGCAAGGGCATGGCCTGGAATACCGAGCACGAGGTCGAGTTCCTCAAAAAGCTGAACGGCGTGGTGACGGAGGAAGGCGCGACCAAGGGGCTGGCCAGGATCGAGTCGGATATCGACGCGGCCGAGGCCATCCTGACGCTGGCGCCGGAAACCAACGGCGAGGTCGCCGTCAAGGCCTGGGAATCGCTGTCCAAGTTCACGGGTCTCGACCACACCCATCTCGCGATCACCAAGGAGGACGAGAAGATCCGCTTCCGCGACGTGGTCGCGCAGCCGCGCAAGATCATTTCATCTCCGATCTGGTCCGGACTGGAGAGCGAGAAGGTCTGCTACAACGCCGGCTACACCAATGTGCATGAGCTGATCCCGTGGCGCACGCTCACCGGGCGCCAGCAGCTCTATCAGGATCACCTGTGGATGCGGGCCTTCGGCGAGGCGCTCTGCGTCTATCGCCCGCCGCTCGATCTCAAGGCGGTGAGGCCGGTGATCGACCTGAAGCCGAACGGCGAGAAGCAGATCGTGCTCAACTTCATCACGCCGCACCAGAAATGGGGCATCCACTCGACCTATACCGACAATCTGCTGATGCTGACACTGTCGCGCGGCGGGCCGATCGTGTGGATCAGCTAAGCCGACGCGAAGGCGGCCGGCATCGTCGATAACGACTGGATCGAGGCCTATAACGCGAACGGTGCGCTGGTCGCGCGTGCGGTGGTGTCCCAGCGCGTGAAGCAGGGCATGTGCCTGATGTACCACGCGCAGGAAAAGATCGTGAACGTGCCGGGCTCCGAAGTGACCGGCCAGCGCGGCGGCATCCACAATTCGGTGACGCGCGCGATCGTGAAGCCGACGCACATGATCGGCGGCTACGCCCAGCAATCCTACGGCTTCAACTATCACGGCACGATCGGCACGAACCGCGACGAATTCGTGATCGTGCGCAAGATGGCCAAGGTCGACTGGCTCGACAAGCCGACCGCCGATCAGCCCGACACGCTCGCCGTGGCAAGCCCCCTGGAGGCCGCAGAATGAAGATCCGCGCGCAAATCGCGATGGTGCTCAACCTCGACAAGTGCATCGGGTGCCATACCTGCTCGGTCACATGCAAGAACGTTTGGACCAATCGCGAAGGCATGGAATATGCCTGGTTCAACAACGTCGAGACCAAGCCCGGCATCGGCTACCCGAAGGACTGGGAAAACCAGGATCGCTGGAACGGCGGCTGGGTCCGCAGGCGCAACGGCCAGATCGAGCCGAAGATCGGCTCGAAGTGGCGCGTGCTGGCGAAAATCTTCGCCAATCCCGATTTGCCGGAAATCGACGACTATTACGAGCCCTTCACCTTCGACTACTATCATCTGCAGAAGGCGCCGGAACTGCCGGCCTTTCCGACCGCGCGTCCGCGCTCGCTGATTACCGGCGAGCGCATGGAGAAGATCGAATGGGGTCCGAACTGGGAGGAAATCCTCGGTGGCGAGTTTTCCAAGCGCTCCCAGGACTGCAACTTCGAGGGCGTGCAGAAGGACATCTACGGCCAGTTCGAAAATACCTTCATGATGTATCTGCCGCGGCTGTGCGAGCATTGCCTCAATCCGGCCTGCGTCGCGGCCTGCCCCTCCGGCGCCATCTACAAGCGCGAAGAGGACGGCATCGTCCTGATCGACCAGGACAAGTGCCGCGGCTGGCGGATGTGCGTGTCCGGCTGCCCCTACAAGAAGATCTATTACAACTGGGAGATCGGAAAATCGGAGAAATGCATCTTCTGCTTCCCGCGCATCGAGGCGGGCCAGCCGACGGTGTGCTCGGAGACCTGCGTCGGACGCATCCGCTATCTCGGGGTCGTGCTCTACGATGCCGACCGCATCGAGCAGGCGGCAAGCGTTCCGGACGAGCAGGATCTCTACGAGGCGCAGCTCAAGGTGTTCCTCGACCCCAACGATCCAAGGGTGATCGAGCAGGCCCGGGCGGATGGCGTGCCGGATTCCTGGCTGGAGGGTGCGCGGCGTTCGCCGATCTGGAAGATGGCGATGGAATGGAGGGTCGCATTTCCGTTGCATCCGGAATACCGCACGTTGCCGATGGTCTGGTACGTGCCGCCGCTCTCGCCGATCCAGTCGGCGGCGGCCGCCGGCAAGATCGGCCATGACGGCGAGATGCCGGATGTGCGCTCGCTGCGCATCCCGCTCAAGTATCTCGCCAACCTGCTGACCGCGGGCAAGGAAGAGCCGGTGGCGCAAGGGCTCGAGCGCATGCTGGCGATGCGCGCCTATATGCGCGCGAAGACGGTCGACGGCGTGATCGACGAGACCATCGCCAGACGTGTCGGCCTCACCGCCCGGCATATCGAGGAGATGTATCAGGTGATGGCGATCGCGAATTACGAAGATCGCTTCGTCATCCCGACGGCGCATCGCGAGCTTGACGAGGACGCCTACGGACTCCGCGGCTCCTGCGGCTTCTCCTTCGGCAATGGCTGCTCGGGCGGCACCAGCGAGACCAACCTGTTCGGTACGCCCAAGCGGGCCAAAAATCCGATGGAGATGGCGTGATGTCCAGGACATTCAAGGCGCTGTCCGCATTGCTGACCTACCCGACGCCCGCGCTGCAGGCCGCCATCGGCGAGATGCAGGATGCCATCGGAAAGGAGGGCATCCTGACCGGGCAGACGCGACGGGCGCTCAATCCGCTGTTCGAGGAGATCGCGCGCGGCGACATCTACGATCTGCAGGAGCGTTACGTGCTGCTGTTCGACCGCACGCGCTCGCTCTCGCTGCATCTGTTCGAGCATGTGCACGGCGAGAGCCGCGACCGCGGTCAGGCGATGATCGACCTGCAGAATCTCTATCGCGAGAAGGGGCTTGAAATCGGCGCATCCGAGCTTCCGGATTTCGTGCCGCTGTTTCTTGAGTTCCTGTCGACGCGGCCGCTCGCGGAAGCCTACGATCTGCTCGGACAGCCGGCGCACATTTTTGCAGCGCTGGCGGAACGGCTGCGCAAGCGCAAGTCGGCCTACGAGGCGGTGTTCCGCGCTCTGGTGGCGCTCGCAAAGGACAAGCCGCAGGGCGCGGTCGTCGCCGCAATGCTGGAAGGGCCGGACCCCGACGCCGACGATCTCGTGGCGCTGGATGCCGCCTGGGAGGACGAGCCGGTGCACTTCGGGCCGGGCGCCTTGGACAGTTGCAAGGATGGCCTGATCACGCGCATCCGGGCCGGTCGGCGTCCCGCGCCCGGCATGCCCGCGAATGCACCGCGCCCAATTCTGCCGAATCGCTGAGAGGACAATCCATGCGCGACCTCGTCAATCACATCGTCTTCGGCTGGTATCCCTATCTCTGCCTGACCGTCTTTCTGGTCGGGAGCTGGCTGCGATTCGACCGCGAGCAATACACCTGGAAGACCGGATCGAGCCAGCTTCTGCGGCGCCGGCAAATGATGTGGGGATCAAACCTGTTTCATGTCGGCATTCTCGTCATCTTCCTCGGCCACTTCGTCGGGCTGCTGACGCCGATCTGGATTTTCGACTTTGTCGGCATCTCGCACACCGCCAAGCAGTGGATGGCGATCGTTGTCGGCGGCGTGGCCGGCATCATGTGCTTTGTGGGTATCACGCTGCTGGTGCATCGCCGGCTGTTCGACGCGCGCATCCGCGCGACATCCTCGTTCGGCGACATCGCGATCCTGCTTTTGCTCTACGCCCAGTTGATCCTCGGGCTTGCGACGATCCCGGTATCGCTCGGGCATCTCGACGGCCACGAGATGGTGAAATTCATGATCTGGGCGCAGGGCATTCTGACGCTGCAGCCGGGCGTGTCCGCACTCGTCGCCGACGCCAACCCGATCTTCAAGCTGCACCTGTTCCTCGGCATGACGATTTTTCTCGTCTTTCCGTTTACGCGGCTCGTGCATGTCTGGAGCGCGCCGGTCTGGTATCTCGGCCGGCGCGGTTACCAGGTGGTGCGCACGACGCGCCACCATGCGAGCAGGCCTGCTGCAGCAACGGCCGGACTCGACATTCGCGTTACCCAGGCGAAATCGCCATCGGCGGGCGGGCAGCCGGTGCCGGCGGAGTGATCCCGATGAGCTGTTCGGTCCACGCCGCGCTCCCGAAGCCGCGGCAGATCTCGGTCAACGGCGTCCCGATTGCGCGCGACCTGATCGCGCGCGAAATTCAGAACCATCCTTCCGACTCACCGGTCGATGCGTGGAAGGCGGCCGCGCGCGCGCTGGTCGTGCGCGAATTGCTGCTGCAGGAAGCAAGGCGCGTCGGCATCGAAGCGGTGCCGCTCGATGACGGGGAGGGCCGGCGCGAAACGGAGGATGAAGCCGCCATCCGCGCGCTCATTGCCCGCGAGGTGACGACGCCAGCCGCCGATCGCGAAGCGTGCCTGCGCTACTATGAGCAGAACCGGCGCCGCTTTCGTTCGGCCGACCTTTATGAGGCGGCCCATATCCTGATCGCTGGCCCGCAAAGTGATAAGCGGGCCCACGCGCAAGCGCGCGAGACGGCGACAGCGTTGCTCGCGCGACTGCGCGCGCGGCCGC
>JACAEG010000002.1 GCA_013388965.1 Pseudorhodoplanes sp.
AGCCGGAGGTGCTGATGGACGGCGATAACGACATCGACACGACCTACGCCGTCACCGAATGGGTGCTGAAAGAGACCTTCCAGCAACTCTACTATCTGAACGTCGCGCTCGAAGGCATCGTGCTGAAGCCGAACATGGCCGTGCCGGGCAAGAAGAGCGCGAAGAAGGCCTCCGTCCAGGAAGTCGCCGAGAAGACCGTGAAGCTTCTGAAGAATTGCGTGCCCGGCGCGGTGCCCGGGATCGCCTTCCTCTCCGGCGGCCAGTCGGACGAGGAGGCGACCGCGCATCTCGACGCCATGAACAAGATCGGCAACCTGCCGTGGAAGCTCACCTTCTCCTACGGACGCGCGCTGCAGGCCGCGCCGCAAAAGGCCTGGAGCGGCAAGTCGGAAAACGTCGCAGCCGCGCAACGCGCCTTCTCGCACCGCGCGATGATGAACGGCCTCGCCTCGCTCGGACAATGGAAGTCCGACATGGAGAAGAAGGCGGCCTGATCAAGGCCCGATTGCGGATGGCAACGGCCCTCGCATGCCGCGGGGGCCGCTCTGCCTTGATCGGGTCCGCCGTCAGGCGACGCGGACGACGCCCATCATGCCGCCGGCCTGATGCTCCAGGATGTGGCAATGGAACATCCAGTCGCCGGGATTGTCCGCGACCAGGGCAATCTCCGCCTCCTCCCTGGGATACAGCAGCACCGTGTCGAGCCATTCGCGGCGCGCGGACGGCTGGCCGTTTACCGACAGCACCCGGAAGAAATGGCCGTGCAGATGCATGGGGTGGTGCCAGGCCGTATCGTTGACCAGCCGCAGCACGTAGGACTTGCCGCGCTCGAATGTCAGCAGGGGATCATGCACATGGCCGCTCGCGGCAACGCCGTTGATCGCCCAGATCAGGCCGTTATGCATGAGCGTGCGGATATCGGTTTTGCGTCCGTTCATCATCGCCGACGACATGTGGCCCATCATGCCGCCGCTCAGCGTCACCTCATGGCGCTGGGCGTTGCGAAGGTCCGGCTCCGCCAGCGGATTTGAGGGCAACCGCGCCATCGCCTTGTCCGCTCTTTCCGGCAGCGGATCGTCGTCGCTCACCGCAAGATCGAGCAGGCGATAGCGCTGCACCGAATAGAAGCTGTCGATGACGGCGTAACGGTCGCCCGGGCGCCCGGCGATGTCGAGGATCAGATCGATCCGCGTCGCGGGACCGAGCACGACGCGGCCGGCTTCCGGCGCATGCGGCTCCACGGGCTGCCCATCGATCGCGACGACCATCGGCTCGAGCCCGCTGAACTCGAGTCCGAAAATGCGCGCATTCGCAACGTTGATGAGGCGCAGCCGAAGCCGCTCGCCGGCGCGCACCGCAAAGATGTCGCGCACGCGGCCATTGACGGTCACCGTATTGCCGATGCGACCATTGTGGCTGATGTCGCGCATATGCCCGAAATCGCCGCTGATGGATGCGTCTTTCGTCAGCCGCCAGTCGCCCAGCACCCAGGTCGCATCGCGATCAACGGCGGGGGGCGAGGTCTCCTCGACGATGAGCGCGCCGGCAAGCCCGCGCCCGACCTGCTCGAAGCTGCGCTGATGCGGGTGATACCAGTAGGTGCCGGCGTCGGGGCAATCGAACTCGTAAACGAAGGTCTCGCCGGGCGCGATGGGCCTTTGCGTCAGATGCGGCACGCCGTCCATCGCGTTCGGCACGCGGATGCCGTGCCAGTGGACCGTCGTCTCCTCCGCCAATCGGTTCTCGACGCGAACGCGCAGGCGCTCGCCCTGGCGGATGCGGATTTCCGGACCGGGAAGCACGCCGTCATAGGCCCAGACATCCGTATCGGGATGGGGCGATCCGGCCAGCGGCACGCGGGATGGACGAGCGACCAGCGTGACATCTCTGGTCCGGGGCGCCGCGCTCCGCGCCCATGCCGGCAGGCAGGCCGCGCCGGCCATACCGGCCACGCCGAGCAGCGCCTCGCGACGATTGAAGTGCAACGAGCCGCGCATGCCTCCCGATGTCCTCCCCCGGCGACACCGCCCGTCACGTTACGCCTCGGCTGCACAGCCGGCCAGCGTCCGATTGACGCGCATTTGGGCAGCCGCAACAGAGGAATGTTAAGGCCTCGTCGTCTATCCATGACGTGTTATGCGCCGCGCCGAGCCGCGCAAGATCAATCGAGGGTCCGCCGATGAAGGAAGCAGACGTCAAGCGCCGCGCCTTTGCCATGCCGCTCACGAGCCCCGCCTATCCGCCGGGGCCGTATCGCTTCATCAATCGCGAATTCCTGATCATCACCTACCGCACCGACATCGAGAAGTTGCGCGCCGTCGTGCCGGAGCCGCTCGAAGTCACCGACCCCATCGTCAAATACGAGTTCATCCGCATGCCGGATTCGACCGGCTTCGGGGATTATTCGGAAACCGGCCAGGTCATCCCGGTCTCGTTCAAGGGTCGCAAGGGCGGCTATGTCCATTGCATGTTCCTGAACGACGAGCCGCCGATCGCGGGCGGGCGCGAGCTCTGGGGCTTCCCGAAAAAGCTCGCCGACGTCTCGCTGCGCACCCAGATCGATACCCTGGTCGGCACGCTCGATTACGGCCCGGTGCGGGTTGCGACCGGCACGATGGGCTACAAGCACAAGGCGGCCGATCTCGACGCTGTGAAGGCGTCGCTGGCGACGCCGAGCTGGCTGCTGAAGATCATTCCGCATGTCGACGGTTCCCCGCGCATCTGCGAGATCGTCGAATATTACCTGGAGGACGTGACACTGAAGGGCGCCTGGACCGGCCCTGCCGCGCTGGCGCTCACGCCGCACGCGCTCGCCCCGGTGGCCGACCTTCCCGTGCTGGAGGTCCTCTCGGCCGTTCACCTCGTCTCAGACCTGACGCTGGGCCTGGGCAAGGTCGTGCACGACTATCTCGCCTGATGAGACACCGCGCCGCTTGGCGAAGGGGCGCAATTGCAATATTGGGCACGCCAGGACGGCGTGCCCCCTTTCCGCCGGATTGCAGCGGCATCGAAGCGTCATGGTTTCGCAGCCTGACCGGCCGGACCCCCGGCTTTATCTCGTCACTCCGCCCACGGCCGAGCCCGGGCAATTGTGCCGCCTGCTGGCGCCGGCACTCGCGGCCGCCGATATTGCGGCCGTCCTGCTGCGGCTTGAGGATGGCGACGAGCGCACATTGATCAATCGCGTCAAGGCGATTGCGCCGGTCGTGCAGAACGCCGACGTGGCGCTGATCCTCGACGGACGGCCTCAGCTGGTCGCGCGCGCGGGCGCCGACGGCGCGCATCTGACGGGCATCGAGGCCTTCGATGACGCGGTGGAAGGCCTGAAGCCCGAGCGCATCGCGGGCGCCAGCGGACTGGATTCCCGCCACGACGCGATGCTCGCGGCCGAGCGCGGCGCCGACTACGTCATGTTCGGGGAGCCGGACGCCGGGGGCCATCGGCCCTCGTTCGAATCCATTCTCGATCGCGTCGGCTGGTGGGCGGAAGTCTTCCAGGTGCCCTGCGTGGCCTTTGCGGCGGCTGCGGACGAAGTCGCTCCGCTTGCGCAGGCCGGGGCCGATTTCGTCGCCATCGGCGACTACGCCTTTGCCGACCCGCGCGGGCTCGCGGCGGCGCTCGGCGACGCGATGCAGGCGCTCGCGAGCAGGGAGCCCGCGTGATGCGCCCGATCGTGGCCGCGCTTGCCATGACGATCGCCGTTTCGCCTGCGGCCTTCGGCCAGCAGCAGAAGGCGCCGGCGAAAGCGCCGGCTCCCAAATCGCAAGCCGCGAAGCCGTCCGACCCCGGCGCGGAAGTCGATACCGCGTTCGGCGCCTTTCAGCGCGGCTTCTACCTTACCGCGTTCCGCGAAGCCACCAAGCGGGTGGACGAAAAGGCCGATCCGAAGGCCATGACGCTGCTCGGCGAGCTTTACGCCAACGGCTTCGGCATCGCGCAGGACGACGTCAAGGCGGCCGACTGGTATCGCCTCGCCGCCGAGCGCGGCGACCGCGAGGCCATGTTCGCGCTTGCCATGTTCAGGCTCGGCGGACGCGGCGGGCCGAAGGATACCGCCGCGGCGGTCAAGCTTCTCGAGCAGGCGGCGCAGCGGGGGCATGGCGCCGCAGCCTACGATCTCGGCCTGCTCTATCTGGAAGGCCAGCAATTCCCGCGCGACTTTGCGCGCGCGGCCGAATTGTTCATGGTTGCCGCCCGTGTCGGCGTTCCGGAAGCGCAATACGCGCTGGCCACGCTCTACAAGGAAGGGCGCGGCGTCGCAAAGGATCAGGCGGAGGCGACGCGCCTGATGGGTGCGGCGGCTTTGGCCGAATATGTCGATGCCATGACCGAATACGGAATCGCGCTGTTCAATGGCACCGGTGTCGCCAAGAACGAAGCGCAAGCCGCCTATTATCTGCAGAAGGCGGCAAAGCGCGGCGCGCCCATCGCGATGAACCGCCTCGCCCATATCCTGATGACCGGGCGCGGGATGCCGGCCGACCCGGTCGCCGCGACCACCTGGCATATCGTCTCGAAGGCGGCGGGAACGACCGACCTTTTGCTCGACGAATATGTCAGCAAGCAGCCCAAGGAGGTCCGCGACGCGGCCGAAAAGCGGGCCAGGCCCTGGCTGATGGCGATTGCGGCCTCCCGCTCTTGACGGGGGTCTGATCGGCGGGCACACCAGCGCCCGCAAACGCAATTCCCAACCGAAACGGACCGAGACATGGCCAAGATCAATGGCAACGAAATTCGTCCGGGCATGGTCATTGAATATCAGGACTCGCTCTGGGTCGCGGTGAAGACAATGGCGGTGAAACCCGGCAAAGGCCCCGCCTACAACCAGGTCGAGCTGAAAAACCTGATCGACGGCCGCAAGCTCAACAACCGCTTCGGGTCCGACGAGCGCGTCGAGCGCGCCCGCCTCGAGCAGAAGGATTTCCAGTTTCTCTACAAGCAGGGTGACAGCCTGGTGTTCATGGACAACGACACCTACGAGCAGATCGAGCTGCCGGAGGAATTCGTCGGCGAGCGCGCCGCCTTCCTGCAGGACGGCATGACGGTGACGCTCGAAATGCACGAGGAGCGCCCGATCGGCATCAAGCTGCCGGATCAGGTCACGCTCCAGATCGTGGAAGCCGATCCGGTCGTGAAAGGACAGACGGCGGCCTCCTCCTACAAGCCGGCGAAGCTCGAAAACGGTCTGCGCGTGATGGTGCCGCCCTTCATCACGACCGGCGAGAAGATCGTCGTCGACACCAACGAAGTGACCTATATCCGCCGGGCGGAATGAATAAGACCATCTCTCCTCGTCGAAGGAGGGACAAGAAAGCGTCATGCCCCATTCCGCCCTCCTCAACGTCATGATCAAGGCCGCGCGCAAGGCCGCCCGCGGGCTCGCCCGCGATTTCGGCGAGGTCGAGAAGCTGCAGGTTTCGCTGAAGGGTCCGGCGAACTTCGTCTCCGCCGCCGACCGCAAGGCCGAGGAAGTGCTGCGCGAGGAATTGCTGAAGGCGCGGCCGGGCTATTCCTTCCTCGGCGAGGAAGGCGGCAGGATCGAGGGCCCCGACAAGACCCATACCTGGATCGTCGACCCGCTCGACGGCACGACCAATTTCCTTCACGGCATTCCGCATTTCGCGATCTCGATCGGGCTCGAGCGCGAGAACACGCTGGTGGCGGGTCTGGTCTACAATCCGATCTCGGACGAGATGTTCATCGCCGAGCGCGGCAAGGGCGCCTTCCTCAACGACCAGCGGCTGCGGGTCGCGGGACGAAAGACCCTGGCCGATGCCGTCGTCGCCTGCGGCCTTCCGCACCGCGGCCGTGGCGGGCTGGAGGAATTCCGCAGGGAATTCTATCTGGTCCAGGAACAGGTGTCCGGCTTGCGCCGCTTCGGCGCGGCCACGCTCGATCTCGCCTATGTCGCGGCCGGGCGCCTCGACGTCTATTGGGAGCGGAACCTGTCGCCCTGGGACATGGCCGCCGGAACCCTGCTCGTGCGCGAAGCCGGCGGCTTTGTCACCGATCTCGACAACAGCGACGGGATGTTCCCGAAGGGGCATATCATCGCCGGCAACGCCGCGCTGCACGAGCAATTGCTCGCCCTGCTGAAAAAAGCGGGCTGAATTGCCGCGCGGACGCCCCCGCACCGCCGCTACCCTCGTTGCCTCCGTTCGCGATCGACGCCGTTCTGGGCGATTTTCGCCGGCCTCCGATATTTTCTTTCGGCGGAGGTATGCCATATTGCCGTCATTGCCTTTCAGGAAAAGCTCGTCATGGCGCGTGACGTAGACCCATTCAAGCTTTCGTCCCCGCGCATCTTTCTCGTGCGGATGCTCGTTTTTCTGATTCTGTGCGGCTTGCTCTCCTTTATCCTCTACAAGCAGATCTGGATCGCCTTTCTCGCCAATCCCGGCCTCAACGGCCTGATCCTCGGCGTCCTGCTGGTCGGCATCCTGCTCTCCTTCCGCCAGGTCATCCGCCTGTTTCGCGAGGTGAGCTGGGTCAACGGCTTCCGGCTCGCCGATCCCGGCATCGCGGTGCAGCGGCCGCCCGTCCTGCTGGCGCCGATGGCGTCCATCCTGGGCGACCGCGTGGGGCGCATGGCGATGTCCTCGCAGATGATGCGCGGCATCCTGGATTCGATCGCCAACCGCCTCGACGAAGCACGCGACCTGTCGCGCTACCTGACCGGCCTCCTGATCTTTCTCGGCCTGCTCGGAACCTTCTGGGGCCTGATCGAGACCGTCAGCTCGGTCGGGCGCGTGCTGGAAGGCCTCAAGCCCGGCGGCGACGCCGCATCGATGTTCGAGGGCCTGAAGGAAGGGCTCGCCGCGCCGCTGAGCGGCATGGGCATCTCGTTCTCGTCATCGCTGTTCGGCCTTGCCGGCTCGCTCGTGCTCGGCTTTCTCGACCTGCAGACCAGCCAGGCGCAGAACCGCTTCTACACCGACCTCGAGGACTGGCTGTCGACCACCGTGCGGGACATCGGCAGCGATGCGGTCGCAGCTGGTCCGGCCGCGCCTGCCCTCACCACGGAATTGCGCGGTGCGCTGGACAAGCTGCACGAGGCGGTCGCCGAAACGGGCGGCAGCCGTGCCGCCACCAGTGCGATGGCCAACCTCGCCGAAGCCATCCAGGGGCTGGTCCAGCACATGCGCACCGAGCAGCAGATGATCCGCGACTGGGCGGACTCGCAGGCCGAGCAGCAGGGCGAAATCAAGCGCGTGCTGGAAGTGCTCGCGCGGGAGCGTACCTAAATGGCACTGGCACGCGGCCGGCGCGACCGTGCGGTCGATTACTGGCCGGGCTTCGTGGATGCGCTGTCCACGCTGGTTCTCGGCATCATCTTCCTGCTCACCGTGTTTGCCGTGATGCAATTCTTCCTCGCGCAGGAGATGACCAACAAGGACACCGCGCTGTCGCGCCTCAACGCGCAGATCGCGCAGCTCACCGAGCTTCTGTCGCTCGAGCGCAGCAGCAAGACCAATCTGGAAGAGCTGCTGTCCACCTTCCGCTCCAATCTGGAAATCACGGAAGCCGAGCGCGACCGCTACCGCTCGATGTACGAGGGCGCGGGCGGCGCGGGTGCGGCAAGCGCCCAGAACCGCGTCAGCGAATTGTCCACCGCGCTCGAGAGCGAAAGGTCGGTCGCCGCGCGGGCGCTCGCGCAGGTCGAGATCCTGAACCAGCAGATTCTCGCGCTGCGCCGGCAGCTTGCCGCCATCGAGCAGGCGCTGCAGGCCTCGGAGAGCCGGGAGAGGGATTCGCAGACCCGAATTGCCGAACTCGGCTCGCGCCTCAACGTCGCGCTCGCCCAGCGCGTGCAGGAATTGCAGCGCTACCGCTCCGACTTTTTCGGCCGCCTGCGCGCGATCCTCAGCAACCGGCCCGATATCCGCGTGGTCGGCGACCGCTTCGTATTCCAGTCGGAAGTGTTCTTCGATCCGGGCCAGGCGGTCATCAAGCCGGAGGGCCTTGCCGAGCTCGACAAGCTCGCCTCCGCCCTCACCGAACTGAACCGGCAGATTCCCTCCGACATCCCCTGGGTTTTGCGCGTCGACGGCCATACGGACGTGCGGCCGATCGCCAATTTCCAGTTTCCCTCGAACTGGGAATTGTCGGCGGCGCGCGCCATTGCCGTGGTGCAATATCTGATCGGCAGGGGCATCTCGCCGCAGCGGCTCGTGGCGGCCGGCTTCGGCGAATTCCAGCCGCTCGACGCGGGCGCCAGCGAGGACGCCTACCGGCGCAACCGCCGCATCGAGCTGAAGCTCACGGAACGCTAGATAACGTCCGATCCGATGAGACAATTTCTCGATCCGCGCGTCCCCGCGAAACCGGGGATCCGGCTTTCCGGGCGCCCGCTTGGCGGTCATGAGCGGAAAGAGCATATCGAGCCGAACCGCTGACCTGCACACAACCCGATGACGACGTTGCGCGCCTACCGAGCGTCCGACGAAGAGGCCACGATCGCGCTCTGGCAGCGGACCTGGCAGAAGACCTATCCGCAGATCGCCTTCGCCGAGCGCGTCGAATGGTGGCGCGCGCGCTGGCGCGACGACCTCGTGCCGGTCGCCGACATCGTGCTCGCCGAGCGCGACGGGGCGCTGGCCGGCTTCGTCACCATCGATCGCAAGACCGGCTATCTCGACCAGCTCGCAGTGGCGCCGGAAGCATGGGGATCGGGTGTCGGAAAGCTGCTCCTCGACGAGGCCAAGCGTCTCTCGCCCGGAGGCATCACGCTGCACGTCAACAAGGACAACGAGCGCGCCATTCGCATCTACGAGAAATCCGGGTTTGCGATCACCGGCGAGGACATCAACCCGCATTCCGGCATGCCGGTACACCGGATGGAGTGGAGGCCGTAGGCCGCCGATTATTGCCGGACCGCGGCGAAGCCGCGCGACCCGGCAATCCAGCATATGCGAAGACTATGGACGCGCGGGTCAATCCCGCGGGTGACGATCACGAGAGATCGAATTGCAGCCTGGCCAGCCGCGCATAGAGCCCGCCCGAGGTGCTGAGCGTTGCATGCGTGCCTTCCTCGACGATGCGGCCATGATCCATCACGAGAATGCGATCGCAGGACAGCACGGTGGCCAGACGATGCGCGATCACCAGGGTGGTGCGATGCTCCATCAGGCGCTCCAGTGCGGCCTGCACCAGCGTCTCGCTCTCGGCATCGAGCGATGAAGTGGCCTCGTCGAGCAGGAGCAGCGGCGCGTCGCGCAGGACCGCGCGCGCGATCGCGATTCGCTGGCGCTGTCCGCCCGACAGCGTGACGCCGCGTTCCCCCACCGGCGTGTCGAAACCTTCCGGCAGGCGATTGATGAAGGCGGTCGCCGCGGCCGCCTCGGCCGCGCGCTCGATATCGGCGTCCGAGGCGTCGGGACGCCCGAAGCGGATGTTGTCGCGCACGGAAGCGGCGAAGATCGCAGTCTCCTGCGGCACGACCGCGATGCGGCGGCGCAATTCCTTCGGATCGGCATCGGCCACGCGCACGCCGTCGAACCGCACCTCCCCCGAGGTCGGATCGTAGAAGCGCAGGATCAGATGGAACACGGTGCTCTTGCCGGCGCCGGAGGGGCCGACGATCGCGACCTTCTCTCCCCGACCGACGCGGAAACTCACGCCATCGAGCGCGAGATGGTCCGGCCGGCTGGGGTAGACGAAACGGACATTCTCGAAGGCCACTTCGCCTCGCGGCGGCACCGGCAAGGGCGTGGGCCTGGCAGGCGCGACGATACCGGACCTGGTGGACAGCAATTCGAACAGCCGCTCGGCCGCGCCCGCCGCCTGCGAGACCTCGCCCCAGACCTGACTCAGCTCCGCCAGCGCGCCGGCCGCAAACACCGCATAGAGGATGAACTGGCTGAGCCGCCCCGGCGTCATGCGGTCGGCGAGCACGTCCTGCGCGCCGACCCACAGCACCAGCACGACGCTGGAAAAGACCAGAAAGATCGCAACCGCGGTGAGAACCGCGCGCGACAGCGTGGATTGTCGGGCGGCTTCGTAGGCTTCATTGACCGCCGTCGTGAAGCGGGCGGTGGCCATGCCTTCGTTGGTGAAGGCCTGCAACGAGCGTATCGCGCCGACCTGCTCGGCGGCGAATCCGGAGGCATCGGCGAGCGCATCCTGCGCCTTGCGCGAGCGCGCGCGCACCGCGCGTCCGAAGGCGACAAGCGGCAGCACGATGACCGGAATGGCACCCAGCACGAACAGCGAGAGTTTTGGACTTGTAACCACCATCATTGCCGCGGCGCCGATGAACAGGACGAGATTGCGCAGCGCGACCGAGACCGACGCGCCGACCGCCGCCTTGATCTGCGTCGTGTCGGCGGTAAGCCGCGACATCAATTCGCCGGACTGGGCGCGATCGAAGAACGAAGCCGAGAGCGCGATGATATGCCCGAAGACCTCCGAGCGGATTTCGGCGACGATGCGCTCGCCCAATGTGGTGACGAGATAGTACCGTGTGGCACTCGCGATCGCCAGCAAAGCGGCGACGCCAGCCATCACGGCAAAGTAGCTGTCGATCAGCGTGCCATCGCCGGAAAAGCCGAAATCGATCATGCGCCGGACGGCGAGCGGCACCGACAGCATGGCGGCGGCCGACACGACGAGGGCCACGCCGGCGAGGGCCAGCATTCCCGGATAGCGCAGGACGTAGGGCCGAAGCGTCAACAGCGGCTTCAAGGACCGCCGCTGGGATGCGGCGCCCTCCTCCGGCGAGGACGAGGCCCCGCCTGTCGCCTGCCGATCCGAGCCTCTCACGCCGCCTCCCGCTTCGTATGCCGATCGGTCCTGGATGCCAA
>JACAEG010000178.1 GCA_013388965.1 Pseudorhodoplanes sp.
CGAGGGCGGGTGAGGGGCCGGTACAGAATTCGGCCGCTCGCCCCTCACCCGGCTCGCACCTTCGGGTGCTCGCCGCCCTCTCCCCGCTGCGCGGGGAGAGGGTATGCCAGCAGAAAATCAGTTCGTCTTCATCGCCTGTTCGACGAACTTGTTGGTGTAGGTCTGCGAGAGATCGATATTGGCCTTGGCCACCTCCGGCGACGACTGGCTGAACACCGCAAGAACGGCCTGCGCGCCCTTCGGATCCATCAGGCCGGTCTCCGAATACATCGGCAGCGTGTTCTTCAGCGCCGCGAGATAGAGCGCCTTGTCGGAACCGATCAGGCGCTCCGGCATCTTGGCCATGATCTCTTCCGGCGTATGGGAATGGATCCACTTCAGCGTGCTGACGATCGCCTTGGCGAGGCCTTCGGCCGCCTTCGGATTCTTCTCGATCCATTCCGTCTGGGTGTAAAGGGCGCCGCCGGGATATTCGCCGCCGAACACGGCGAGCGTGTCCTTCTGCGTGCGCGTGTCGGAGAGGATGCGCAGGTCCTTGTTCTTGCCCTGCAGCAGCGTCACCGCCGGATCGAGCATGATCGCGGCCTCGACGCTGCCCTGCTCCATCGCGGCGACCGCAGTGGCGCCGAGGCCGACGCCGATCACGCCGATCGAATTCGGATCGACGCCGTTCTTGCTCAGGATATACTTGAGAAAGAAGTCGGTCGACGAGCCGGGAGCGCTGACGCCGATCTTCTTGCCGGCAAGGTCCTTGATCGACTTGATCGCGTCGGTGTGCTTGGGCGAGACGACCAGCGCAAAGCCGGGGAAGCGGTCATAGACGACGATCGACTGCAGCTTCTGGCCCTTGGCGGCGAGATTGACGGTGTGGTCAAAATAGCCCGACACCACGTCGGCGCTGCCGCCCATCACGGCCTTCAGGGCTTCCGAGCCGCCCTTGAACTCCACCATCTCAACATCGACACCGGCCTTCTTGTACTCGCCGAGCTCGTACGCGAGCATGGTCGGCAGGTAGCACAGGCATGACGCCCCGCCGATGGCGAGCGTGACCTTCTGAGCGGACGCAATCCCCGTCATCAGGACAAGCGCGGCAAGAATGGCCGGCACCCGCCGCGCGAACGCATGAATCATCACTTCCTCCCTGTTTTGCGGCCGATCGGGCGACCGCGTTTCGGACGCGCAAGATAGAGCAAGCGGACGGGCTCCGAAAGCCCGTCTCAGGTGCGAGTGTCGGCCGCCGTGGGCCGCCAGACCAGCAGCCGGCGCTCGACCAGGGTCACCACGCCGTCGATAACGATCACGAAGGCGGCCAGCACGAACATGCCGGCAAAGACCCCCGCGATGTCGAAAGTTCCCTCCGCCTGCAGGATCAGGTAGTCGAGGCCGGCTGCGGAGCCGAGATATTCGCCCACCACGGCACCCACCACCGCGAATCCGACCGAGGTATGCAGCGAGGAAAAAACCCAGGACAGCGCCGACGGCCAATAGACATGGCGCATCAGCTGTCGCTCGTTCATGCCCAGCATGCGCGCATTGGCGAGCACCGTCGGGCTCACCTCCTTGATGCCCTGGTAGACGTTGAAGAACACGATGAAGAACACGAGCGTCACGCCGAGCGCGACCTTCGACCAGATACCGAGTCCGAACCAGAGCGTAAAGATCGGCGCCAGAACGATGCGCGGAAGCGCGTTGATCATCTTCACATAGGGATCGAAAACGGCCGCGACGCGCGGCTGGCGCGCGAACCAGAAGCCGACGAGAATTCCGCCCACCGCGCCGATCACGAAGGCGAGCGTCGCCTCCGAGAGCGTGATCCAGAGATGGCGCCAGATCGTGCCGTCGGCGAACCACTTGATGATGCGCTCGATCACGTCGACAGGGTTGGAAAAGAAGAATGGCGGGAACAGCGGCTTGCCGCCGCTCACCGGCACGGATGTGAGCAGGTACCAAAGGACCAGTGTGATGACCGCAACGAGAATCTGGAACGTGAAGAGCGTAAGGCGGGACATGGTTTACTGATCTCTCCCGAAACGCAGCTTCCCTCTCCCCGCTCTGGCGGGGAGAGGGGAACTAGCGGCAAGCACAAGAGAAACCATTCGCATCACCCGCCCCCCGTCTGGGCGTAGCCCTTCAGCACCTCGTCCTTGAGCACATGACAGATCTCCCGGTGCAGCTCGTGAAAGGCCTTTTCCAGCCGCACCTCGGAAATGTCGCGCGGACGCGACAGCGGCACGCGCCAGTCCCCGATGATGCGTGCGGCCGGTCCGGCCGACATGATGACGACGCGATCGGAGAGCGCGATCGCCTCCTCCAGATCGTGGGTCACGAACATCACCGCCTTGCGGTCGGCGTTCCACAGATCGAGCAGCAGGTTGCCCATGATCTGGCGCGTCTGCGCGTCGAGCGGGCCGAAGGGCTCGTCCATCAGCAGGATTTTGGGATCGCGGATCAGCACCTGCGCAAGACCCACGCGCTTGCGCTGTCCGCCCGACAGCATGTGCGGGTAGCGCCCGCCGAACGCGCCGAGCCCGACGCGCGTCAGCCATTCCTGCGCGCGCGCATGCGCCTCCTGGCGCCCGACGCCTCCCGTCTCCAGCGCGATCGCGACATTGTCGATCGCGGTCTTCCACGGGAACAAGGCCTCGGCCTGGAACAGGTATCCCGATTGCCGGTTCAGTCCGGCGAGCGGCTTGCCGAAAATCTCGGCCGTGCCGGCGGAAGGCGCGAGCAGGCCCGCGGCGACATTGAGCAGGGTCGATTTGCCGCAGCCGGTGGGACCGACGATCGAGACGAACTCGCCGTCGGCGACAGTCAGCGAGGCCTGCTCGACCGCCGTATAGGTGCTGCCGCCGACAAGATGGAAGGCGATCGTGACGTCGGAAAGCACGACCGCGGGCGCAACATTCGCCCGCGCCGCGGCTTCCGCCTCGGCCACCTCATCCGCCATCGCCCGGCGCTCCCTTCCCCAATTTGCGGGCCGACATTATCGGCCCGGAGCGGTCATGCAAGCCGCTATTGCGCAGGCTCGCCGTCGCGCTGGTTCACGAAAATGAGGACGCCCAGCAGGGTGATGTAGAACCGGAACGCCGCCTCCTGCCCGTTCCAGGACTTCGACTGCCACATCGCGAAATATTCACCGCCCACCACCATGAATCCGAAGAACCAGACGAGAAAGCCGGTGGCTGCGCCCGCGACCAGCCACGCCTTGGATCGCTGGAACGCTTCGGCGGGCGCGCGCAGGGCGAGCAGCATCGCGACGCTGGCGGCCGTCAGCAGCAGGAAGGTCAGTCCCTCGCCGGCAATGATCGCGGCATAGCTCAATTTCCAGAGCGCAGGGTCGGTGATCGCCCGGCCCATCAGCCTGTTGCCCGGAAAGGTGGTATCCATGCTGAGCACATGCTTCACGAACTCGTAGTTGGAATCGTAGTCGATCAGGTTGTCGTAGGTGACGATGAAGGCGAAGGCGGCCAGCGCCGCGGTCATGACGATCTTGGCAAGGCGCACGATAAGCATGCGACGATCCTCCGGCGAGTTCCGGAGGATGATCCCGTGACGGATTCGTCTCAATGAAAATACGAATCGAACTCACCGATTCCGCCGGGCGCCATGCGGCGCAGATCGGCGCGGACGTGGCCGCCGCGGCGCGCGCGCTGGAATCCAGCGTTCAGATCGGCGACCGGATTTGCCTCGGCGGCGGCCACGCCGACGATTTTGCCGTCATCCGGCGGCGCATCGTCGTTGAGGGTGCAAGGGCGATCCTCGTCGTGACGCTCGACCATCCCGCCCGCGCCTGATTGTGGCGCCGGTTGCGAGCCGGGAGCGGCCGGGAATCGCCCCGAGCGGCAGGCGCACGCCAGGGGCCGCAGCCGGAAATAGCCGTTACATCCCCTTGATCAGGCCGGCATCGATCAGCAGCCGGTTGAACCGGCGCGCCTCGGCACCCTCGCGGCAGGAATAGAACTTGCCGTTGCAGCGCTGCAGGATCAGCTTCTGCTCGGCGAACGAGGCATCGAGGGGAAGGCCCGCGGCCTGCAGTACCACAAGCGGAAGATAGGGCGCGTCGAGCGTCATCAGCGCCTGCGACATGTCCACTGGCGCAAAGTTCAGCGCGTCGATGGCATAGTAGGTTCGGAAATAACGCGGGTCCTTGGCCTCGATGCGGCGCACGATATCCGCGTGTTCAAGGCCCGGATCGATCATCTTGGAGGAAATGTAGGGCTGGTGGTCGCCGAAACGGACGATCAGGAACGACTCCTTCGGATATTTCTCCTTCAGCCGCCCGACGAACGCGCCATAGTCCTGCGCGCTCATGACCTGACGACGGATATATTCGTCGACCTCCGACCCGTTGCCCGGCGCTTGCCAGCCGGGCGTTGCGTCGGGCCGATACGGTGAATCCCACGGGAAATGGTTCGCGACCGTGTAAAGGAACATGAAAATGGGCGCTGCGCCGCGCTCGCGCGCGAACAAGTCCAGCCCGCGATCGTAGAAGAAGCTGTCCGGCTCGATGTCGCCTGCGCCCATTTCCGGGCCCTCGATCACCGTCTGCACGCCGGCGCTGTGCTGGAAGCGCTTCGCGCTCAGAAACGCGCCGTAGGTCGGATACAGGCTGAAGGTCTTGTAGCCGCAGCGGCGCAGCACCTTCGGCAATCCGCGCTCGACGCGGCCGGCGGCGATACGGGTGGCGTAGAATTTCAGCTTGCCGAAGGACTCCACCGAAAGCCCGGTCAGCACGTTGTATTCGGTGTACCAGGTCGGCCCGCCGGTTCCCTCGACCATGAAGTTGCGCCTGAGGCCGTCGAAGGAGCGGAAATGCTCAGCATAGTTCGCCGGCACTTTGACCCCGGGAAGGGTGCTGACATCGAAGCTCGATTCGTCGAGCACCATGATGATGTGTGGCGGCTTGCCGGCCGGCCGGCACGCGCCGGAGGGCAGCAGCTTGAGCTGTTCGGCAAGCCCCTCGTCCGCCTCGATCCAGCCATGGGTCGACAATTCGCTCGCCGACAGCATCCCCGACCGAAAGAAGCTTGAGACATGATTGACGCCCTGGAACGGTTCCCAGGGCTGCTCCGGCACCGACAGCGAGAGCACGCCGATCAGCGACAGCGAGCCGGCGGCGGCGCCGGTGGCGCGCAGCCTTTTGACCTGAAACGGATCGAGCGCCCAGATCAGAAGGAGCGCGGGCAATCCGATGAACAGCGCGACGAACAGCCCGGTTCTCAGGTTCGGAAAAATGCCGAGGAGATAGGACAGCGTATCGGCATCGACAATTAGCACGTCAAGAAAATTGGCCGTCATCCAGATGACGCCGAACTTGAATTGCGAGACCGCGATCAGCATCGCGATCATGATCAGCGACAGAGCGGCCGCCGCCGCCGGCTTGCGCAGCACCATCAGCCAGACGCAATTGAGGAACACCCACACCAGCGCGGACACCGCGATGGCGAAGGCGCCGAACTCCGTGAAAAGGAGAACCGCAAGCGCCGTGAGGTGAAGCGCGCAGGTGATGCCGAGCCACAGCCGCCGCGATTGTCCGACCGCACTAAGCGCTGCCGTTCGGGTCGGAGGGCTGGGAACGCTCGAAATCGACATGGCGGGACGCGAGGCCCGCGTCCGGCCGGAATTCTTTGGTTCATAGGGCCGCGGGCTCTGTCATGAAACTGTAATAAAACAGTCATGACAAGCGGCGGAGCGTCGCGCCGACCCCGGCCCCTCGCTGCACTGCATCATTGCCCCTTTCAAGCGCAAACGGCCTTGCGCCTGCGTCGGTTCGTCAGGCCAGCGCGGCGCGCCCTGTCTCCGGCGGCCCCATCATCCGCTGCGCCATCGCCGTGTCGCAGAATTCCAGGAACGATGCCACCTTGTCTCTCCTGAACTCCACGATGTCGCAGAGATCGGTCACCGCCATATCGCCCGTCACGCTCGAACGCACCTTCACCCGCCAGTGCACCGCCGCCTTGTCGCCTTCGACCACGATCGACAGGATATTCAGGTCGCTCATCTCGAAGATTTTCATCAGGGCGGCGATGGTCGGGCCGAACTGCTCCGCGCCTACGGCCTTGACGGCGACCTGGCTTGCAGCGCTCGAGCCCGCCAGTTCGAAACGGCAATCCGACGCAAAATGGCGGCTGATCGTATCGAGATCGCCCGCGATCCCGCTTCGTACAATTCCCGCAATATACGCTCTTTCTCGGCCCGGTCGGTCATGCCGTCCTCCCTCTCCCAGCGTCGCATTCCGCGCCGACGCGCGGTCGTTGCAACGGCATTCCATCAATTGCCGGTGCCGCGCTCCAGTTCGACGGCCCGGCTCCTCGTCATGTCGAACATGCAGGACGCGGAATCGAGGCGGGAGATCGTCCCCTCGC
>JACAEG010000026.1 GCA_013388965.1 Pseudorhodoplanes sp.
ACAAGGACTTGCCGAGTCACGGCGAATCTTTACATCATTGCAATGCGACGCCCAGTTGCCTCGCAGCCTGTTCAAGGAGGGTCTCGATGCCGCGCATTTTTACCGGTCTCGAGCTTCCTCCCGAGATCGGCGAAAACCTCTCCCTCCTGCGCGGGGGACTGCCGGGCGCGCGCTGGATCGACCCGGAAAACTACCACATCACGCTGCGCTTCGTCGGCGATGTCGAAGCCGGGATCGCCCATGAGGTGGCGTCGGCGCTCGAGCGCGTGTCGCGCAAGCCGTTCGAGCTGCGCCTCGACGGACTCACGTCGTTCGGCGGACGCAAGCCCCGCGCGGTGGTGGCCTCGATCACGCCGGTGCCGGCGCTGCTCGAATTGCAGGCCGAACTCGAACGGCTGATGCAGCGCGTCGGTCTCGAACCGGAAGGGCGCAAATACATCCCGCATGTCACGCTGGCGCGCCTGCGCGATTCATCCAGCCATCAGGTCGCGGACTATCTCTCGCATCGCGGATCGTTCCGGTCGATGCCGTTCAAGGTCGACCATTTCGTGCTGTTCTCGGCCCGCTCTTCGGTCGGCGGCGGACCCTATGTGGTCGAGGAAAAATTTCCGCTGACCAACGGCCACGGATAGTTCGCCGGCGGCCGCGCTTGATCGCGCGCGGCACGCCGGCCAGGCTTTCCGACGGCGAGAGGAAATCAGGCCGGCCTGATCAGGCGCGATTGCGCATCGAGCATCGCGGTCCCGACATCGTGGCTGTCGGTCACGATCTCGCGCAGGATCGACAGCGGGGTCGGGCGCGCGGCTTCGACCTCGCCGACGATGCTTCCGAAATCGAACTTCAGGTCGGCATCGAACTTGCGGGCAAGCTGCTGCATGCGGCGGTTCTCGGCCAGACACGCCATGTGCAGGTACTTCACGCCGCGATTGCGCGCGGCGAGCAGCGTGCGCCGCAGAAGCTCCGAGCCCACACCGTGGCTCTGCCACGGCGCCTCGACGCTGAAGGCGGCCTCCGCTTCCCTGGCGAAACGCGATCCGAACGGACGCAGCTCGGACGCGCCCCGCAACACGCCGTCCACGAAAAATCCGTGCAGGACCGCATCGAGCACGATCGAGGAATCGACGTGCTTGCGGATGAAGTCGTCGGACACGGCGCCGCCGAACCGGCTGCGCCGGCTGGTTGCGTCGAGACGTAACAGATGGTCGCGGTAGGCGGGGGCTTCGTGGATCCAGAGCTTGCGGATCACGCCCCCGTCGGGGATCAGTTCGTGCATCTTCTTGGGCCTCCTGACGTTGCCGTCGAAAGACCTCCTGCCGTCTCCTCCAGAGACCGGGTGAGCCACCGACTCACCGCGCAGCATTGATATTGGTGCGATGCAGCAAAAATGCGACCCTGACAAGACGGTTTTGTCGCGATACGCCGTTAACTATTTGATCTGGCAAATAAAGCTGCTGGAAATGGTCGCCCCGCCTCCATTTGTTGCGCGGCCGGACTGGCTTGCTGCAATTGCCGGCTGAAGGCTATCCATCGATTTCTTCTATCAGCCATCCGGCGCATCTGAATGCCCCTCTCCCTGACCGACCGCTATGCCGCCCTCGTCGCGGAGGGGCGGATCGAGCGCGACCCGGCGCAGCTTCTGGCGGTCGAGCGGCTGAGCGCGATCGAGGCGCAGCTTTCCGCGCGGCGGCTGGCGGCGAAATCCTCCTCGCTGGGCTGGCTGTTCGGCAACCGCGCGCGGCAGGCGCCGGTAAGGGGCCTGTACATCCATGGCGATGTCGGGCGCGGCAAGACCATGCTGATGGATCTGTTCTTCAGCGCCAGCAGCGTCGAGAAGAAGCGACGCGCACATTTCCACGAATTCATGGCGGACGTGCACGAGCGCATTCACGACTTCCGCCACAAGCTGAAATACGGCGAGGTCTCGGGCGAGGACGCCATCGTGCTCACCGCCGAGTCGATCGCCGAGGAAGCGTGGCTGCTCTGCTTCGACGAATTCCACGTCACCGACATCGCCGATGCGATGATTCTCGGGCGCCTGTTCACGCAGCTGTTCGCGCGCGACGTTGTCGTGATCGCCACGTCCAACGCGGAGCCGGACGATCTTTATCGAGACGGCCTCAATCGGGCGCTTTTTCTGCCCTTCGTCGAGCTGCTGAAGGAATCCATGGACGTGCTGCAGCTCGCCGCACGCACCGATTTCCGGCTGGAGAAACTGATCCGCGGCAAGGTCTGGCACGTGCCCGCCGATGCCGCGGCGGATGCCGCCCTCGACGAGGCCTGGAAAAGGGTGACCGCAGGACACGACGAAAAGCCGCTCGACCTGAAGGTGAAGGGCCGCAGCATCCATGTGCCGCGATCGGCCCTGGGCGCGGCGCGCTTTACATTTGCAGAATTATGCGGACAGCCGCTCGGCGCATCCGATTACCTGCGTCTCGCGCGCGAGTTTCACACGATCGTCATCGACCACATCCCGGCCATGGATTACGATCGCCGCAACGAAGCCAAGCGCTTCATCGCGCTGATCGATACGCTCTACGACAATGCGGTGAAGCTCGTGGCCTCGGCCGAGGCCGAGCCGCACGCGCTCTATCCCGCGACGACGGGGTTCGAGGCGCAGGAATTTTCCCGCACGGCGTCGCGCCTGATCGAGATGGGCTCTCAATACTATCTGTCGCTCCCGCACGGCGCGCGCGCCGCCGACAGGGACCGCGGAATCATCGACACCTGACAGAGCGAGATTTTTCGAGCGCATCGTCCGAAGGGGCGATGCCACACATCTGTTGCGCTGCAGCACAACATCGCGCTTAAAATCTTCGGCGTCGTCTTGGCAGACGGCAAAGTCTTTGGAATAATGTATCCCAAGACGCAGGTCCCATGCGTCAACGAATGGCGTCTTGTCGCATGCAAGGGGAAGGGTTAACCCACGCTCGCGCCGCGATCCCGCGGCTGATCCCTCTCAAGGTTTTTTAGGAACATGGCGCGTCCAAAGATTGCTTTGATCGGCTCTGGCCAGATCGGCGGAACCCTCGCTCATCTCATCGGACTGAAGGAACTCGGCGACGTCGTGATGTTCGACATCGCCGAGGGCATCCCGCAGGGGAAGTCTCTCGACATCGCACAATCCTCCCCGGTGGATGGGTTCGATGCGGCCTATTCGGGCACCAATTCCTACGACGCGCTCGACGGCGCGTCGGTCTGCATCGTGACCGCGGGCGTGCCGCGCAAGCCCGGAATGAGCCGCGACGACCTGCTCGGCATCAATCTGAAGGTGATGGAGCAGGTCGGCGCCGGCATCAAGAAATACGCGCCCAACGCCTTCATCATCTGCATCACCAACCCGCTCGACGCGATGGTGTGGGCGCTGCAGAAATGCTGCGGCCTGCCCAAGAACATGGTCGTGGGCATGGCCGGCGTGCTGGACTCCGCGCGCTTCCGCTATTTCCTGGCCGACGAGTTCAACGTCTCGGTGAAGGACGTCACCGCCTTCGTGCTTGGCGGCCACGGCGACACGATGGTGCCGCTGCCGCGCTATTCCACCGTCGCCGGCATTCCCCTGCCCGACCTCGTCAAGATGGGCTGGACCACGCAGGCGCGCATCGACGAGATCGTCAAGCGCACCGCCAATGGCGGCGCCGAGATCGTCAACCTGCTCAAGACCGGCTCGGCCTTCTACGCGCCCGCGGCCTCCGCGGTCGCGATGGCGGAAAGCTACATCAAGGACCAGAAGCGCGTGCTGCCCTGCGCCGCCTATCTCAACGGCGAGTACGGCATGAAGGATCTTTATGTCGGCGTGCCGGTCGTGATCGGCGCCAAGGGCGTGGAGCGCGTGGTCGAGATCGACCTGACCTCGGCGGAGCGCGAGGCGTTCGACAAGTCGGCGATGGCGGTGCAGACGCTGATCGACGCCTGCAAGAAGATCGCCCCGGATCTGGGGAAGTAATCGATGTCCGTCATCCCGAGATGCCCGAGCGAAGCAGGGCCTCGAAGGATGACGGACCGTCGCCCTGCGAGGCTCGCGGCCCCTGGCCGCTCGCACCTCAGGATGACGGCGAAGGAGTGGCGGGGGGAGGTTGCATGAATATCCACGAATACCAGGCCAAGGCCGTGCTGCGCGAATTCGGCGTGCCGGTGCCGCGCGGCATCGCCGCCTTCTCCGTCGACGAGGCGGTGAAGGCCGCCGAGCAGATGGGCGGGCCGGTCTGGGTGGTGAAGGCGCAAATCCATGCCGGCGGACGCGGCAAGGCCGGCGGCGTCAAGGTCGTGAAATCGATCGACGACGTGAGAAAGGAATCGACCCGCATCCTCGGCTCGACGCTCGTCACGCACCAGACCGGGCCGAAGGGCAAGCAGGTCAACCGCCTCTACATCGAGGAAGGCTCCGCCATCGACAAGGAATTCTACCTGTCGATGCTGATCGACCGCGAAAGCTCGCGCGTCGCGATCGTGGTCTCGACCGAAGGCGGCATGAATATCGAGGAAGTGGCGCACGACACGCCGGAGAAAATCCTCACCATCACCGTCGATCCCGCGACCGGCATCATGCCGCATCACGTGCGCAGCGTCTCGAGGGCGCTCAATCTCGACGCCGAACTTGGCAAGCAGATGGGTTCGCTGCTGCCGAAGCTCTACAAGGCCTTCGTCGACAAGGACATGAGCCTGCTCGAGATCAACCCGCTGGTCGTCACCAGGGACAGGAAGCTGATCTGCCTCGACGCCAAGGTCGGCTTCGACGGCAACGCGCTCTACCGCCATCCCGACATCGTCGAACTGCGCGACGAGAGCGAGGAGGACGAGAAGGAGATCGAGGCCTCGAAATTCGACCTCAACTACATCTCGCTCGACGGCTCGATCGGCTGCATGGTCAACGGCGCCGGTCTCGCCATGGCGACCATGGACATCATCAAGCTCTACGGCATGGCGCCGGCGAACTTCCTCGATGTCGGCGGCGGCGCCACCAAGGAAAAGGTGACGGCGGCGTTCAAGATCATCACCGCCGACCCGAACGTGAAGGGCATTTTGATCAATATCTTCGGCGGCATCATGAAGTGCGACGTCATCGCCGAGGGCGTGGTCGCGGCCGTCAAGGAAGTGGGCCTGAAAGTGCCGCTGGTGGTGCGGCTGGAGGGCACCAATGTCGAGCTCGGCAAGGAGATCATCAGGGATTCCGGGCTGAATGTCGTCTCCGCCGACGATCTCGACGACGCCGCACAGAAGGTGGTCGCTGCGGTGAAGAAGGCGGCGTGATGCTCGCATCGCACCCGACGCAATCTCGAAATTCACTCCGCCCTCATCCTGAGGAGGCGCGAAGCGCCGTCTCGAAGGATGCGGGCATGCGCAAGTAAATTCAGAGCCGAAAGACCGCGTCTCATGAGCATCCTCATCGACAGGAACACCAAGGTCATCTGCCAGGGCTTCACCGGCAAGAACGGCACCTTCCATTCCGAGCAGGCGATCGCCTACGGCACCAAAATGGTCGGCGGCACCTCGCCCGGCAAAGGCGGCACGACGCATCTCAACCTGCCGGTATTCGACACCGTGGCGGAAGCGCGCAACAAGACCGGCGCGGATGCGAGCGTGATCTATGTGCCGCCGCCCGGCGCCGCCGACGCGATCTGCGAGGCCATCGAGGCGGAAATCCCGCTGATCGTGTGCATCACCGAAGGCATTCCGGTCGAGGACATGGTGAAGGTGAAGCGCTCGCTGTGCGGATCGAAGTCGCGGCTGATCGGGCCGAACTGCCCCGGCGTGATGACGGCGGGCGAATGCAAGATCGGCATCATGCCGGGCAACATCTTCATGCCCGGCAAGGTCGGCATCGTGTCGCGCTCCGGCACGCTGACCTATGAGGCGGTGTTCCAGACCACGGCGGAGAAGCTCGGCCAGACCACCGCGGTCGGCATCGGCGGCGACCCGGTGAAGGGCACCGAGTTCATCGAGGTGCTGGAGCTGTTCCTGGCCGATCCCAAGACCGAGGCGATCGTGATGATCGGCGAGATCGGCGGATCGGCGGAAGAGGACGCCGCGCAATTCCTCAAGGACGAGGCGAAGAAGGGCCGCAAGAAGCCGATGGCCGGCTTCATCGCGGGCCGCACCGCGCCTCCCGGACGGCGCATGGGCCATGCCGGCGCGATCATTTCCGGAGGCAAGGGCGACGCCGAATCGAAAATCGCGGCGATGGAATCTGCGGGGATCAGGGTATCGCCGTCGCCGGCGCGCATCGGCAAGACGCTGGTCGAGGCGCTGAAGGGGTAGCTCCCTCTCCAGTCATTCCGGGGCGCGCACGACGTGCGCGAACCCGGAAGCCAGAAGCACATTCGGAATTCTCGTCTGGATTCCGGGTCCGGCGCTGCGCGCCATCCCGGAATGACGAGGAGGCATTATCCTGTTGAAGGAGCTGGCAAATCCGACCAAGGCCGGGCCGCGTTTCACGTGAAAATATTCCTATAGCGCAAAGGGCAAGGGCCCGCAAAACCGGCCCTGTCATGCTCGTAGAAGCGCGAATCCTCGGTCGCGAGCGTCGTTGCCCGGACTTGCCTCGCCGGCGTGAGCAACGTTCCTCGGATTGCTCTCTTGCGGCAATTGTCCTGCTCAAAAGGCGCCGCGCGCACGCGCTGGCTGGCGCGCGAGCATCCTCTCCCCGCGGCACGGGCGCCGGGAAAAAGAAGTGAAATCCACATTCACTTCTTTGTCATCTAATCGTGGCCGTGTTCGGGGTTTAAGTGTAAATAAGCCCCGCCGGGGTAAGAATTTCCGCCCGTTTGAGCCCGCCGCCGCCGATTTGCGGCCCAGAACCGATCTTCAGGACCTCCGATGTCTCGCCAGGACGCGAACGCCGCCTTCGCCCTCACCTCCTTTCTCTATGGCGGCAATGCCGACTATATCGAGCAGCTCCAGGCCAGGTTCGAGACCGACCCCAATTCCGTCGATCCCGAGTGGCGCGACTTCTTCCGGAGCCTGAAGGACGACCCGAAGAGCGTCGCGGCGCTGGCGCACGGCCCGTCCTGGGAAAGGCCGAACTGGCCGGCGCGGCCGAACGGCGACCTCGTCGCCGCGCTCGACGGCAACTGGGCCGAGACCGAGAAGGCGATCGGCGACAGGATCAAGGGCAAGGCGCAGACGCGCGGCGTCGAATTGTCGGCGACCGACGTGCAGCAGGCGACGCGCGATTCGATCCGCGCGCTGATGCTCATTCGCGCCTATCGCGCGCGCGGCCATTTCCACGCCAAGCTCGATCCCCTCGGCCTCGAGCCGGAGAAGAACGAGCAGGAGCTCGATCCGCGCTCCTACGGCTTCACCGAGGCCGACTACGACCGCAAGATTTTCCTCGATCACGTGCTCGGGCTGGAATTCGCGACGCTGCGCGAGATCGTCGCGATCCTGCAACGCACCTATTGCCAGACGCTCGGCGTCGAGTTCATGCACATCTCCGATCCCGCGCAGAAGGCGTGGATCCAGGAGCGCGTCGAGGGCAAGGACAAGGAGATCAGCTTCACGCGCGAGGGCAAGCGCGCGATTCTCAACAAGCTCGCCGAGGCGGAAGGCTTCGAGAAATTCCTCGACGTGAAGTTCACCGGCACCAAGCGCTTCGGCCTCGACGGCGGCGAGTCGCTGATCCCCGCGCTCGAGCAGATCATCAAGCGCGGCGGCAATCTCGGCGTGAAGGAGATCGTGCTCGGCATGGCGCATCGCGGGCGCCTGAACGTGCTCACGCAGGTGATGGGAAAGCCGCACCGCGTGCTGTTCCACGAATTCAAGGGCGGCTCCTCGACGCCGGACGAGATCGAGGGCTCGGGCGACGTGAAGTATCATCTCGGCGCCTCGAGCGACCGCGAGTTCGACGGCAACAACGTGCATCTGTCGCTGACCGCGAATCCCTCGCATCTCGAAATCGTCGATCCGGTCGTGCTCGGAAAGGTGCGCGCCAAGCAGGACCAGCACGGCGCCTCGCCGGAAGACCGCTCGATGGTGATGCCGCTGCTGATCCACGGCGACGCGGCCTTTGCCGGCCAGGGCGTGGTGGCGGAATGCTTCGGCCTCTCGGAGCTGAAGGGCTACCGCACCGGCGGCTCGCTGCATTTCATCGTCAACAACCAGATCGGCTTCACCACCTATCCCCGCTATTCGCGCTCCTCGCCCTATCCGTCCGACGTGGCGAAGATGATCGAGGCGCTGATCCTGCACGTGAACGGCGACGATCCGGAAGCGGTCGTGTTCGCGGCCAAGATCGCGACCGAATACCGGCAGAAGTTCCACAAGCCGGTCGTCATCGACATGTTCTGCTATCGCCGCTTCGGCCACAACGAAGGCGACGAGCCGGCCTTCACGCAGCCGGTGATGTACAAGAAGATCCGCTCGCACCCTTCCGTGCTGGAGGTCTATTCCAGGAAGCTCATTGGCGAAGGCGTCGTCACCGAAGGCGAAGTCGAGAAGATGAAGGCCGACTGGCGCGCGCGGCTGGAAGCCGAGTACGAGGCCGGCCAGAGCTACAAGGCGAACAAGGCCGACTGGCTCGACGGCCGCTGGGCCGGGCTGAAATATTCCGGCGACACCGAGGACCCGCGCCGCGGCAATACCGGCGTCGCGCTCGAAACCCTGCGCGAGATCGGCGAGAAGATCACCGCCGTTCCCAAGGATTTTCGCGTCCACCGCACCATCCAGCGCTTCCTCGACAATCGCCGCAACGCGATCGAGACCGGCGAGGGCATCGACTGGGCGACCGCGGAGGCGCTGGCCTTCTGCACGCTGCTCATCGAAGGCCATCGCGTGCGCCTGTCCGGCCAGGATTCCGAGCGCGGCACCTTCTCGCAGCGGCATTCGGTGCTGTTCGATCAGGAGACCGAGGCGCGCTACACGCCCTTCAATCACGTGCGCGAGGGGCAGGCGCATTACGAGGTGCTGAACTCGATGCTCTCGGAGGAGGCCGTGCTCGGCTACGAATACGGCTATTCGCTCTCGGAGCCGAACGCGCTCACGATGTGGGAGGCGCAGTTCGGCGATTTCGCCAACGGCGCGCAGGTGGTGTTCGACCAGTTCCTGTCGTCGGGCGAGCGCAAGTGGCTGCGCATGTCCGGGCTCGTCTGCCTGCTGCCGCACGGCTACGAGGGCCAGGGGCCCGAGCATTCCTCGGCGCGGCTCGAGCGCTTCCTGCAGATGTGCGCGGAAGACAACATGCAGGTCGCAAACTGCACGACGCCCGCCAACTACTTCCACATCCTGCGGCGGCAATTGCGGCGCGAAATCCGCAAGCCGCTGATCCTGATGACGCCGAAGTCGCTTTTGCGCCACAAGCGCGCGACCTCGCGGCTCGACGAAATGGGCCCGGACACGACGTTCCACCGGCTGCTCTGGGACGACGCCCAGACGCTTCCGGACGAGAAGATCAAGCTGGTGCCCGACAACAAGATGCGCCGCGTCATCATGTGCTCGGGCAAGGTCTATTACGATCTCTACGAGGAGCGCGAGAAGCGCGGCATCGACGACATCTACCTGCTGCGCGTCGAGCAGCTCTATCCGTTCCCGACCAAGGCGCTGATCGCGGAACTGTCGCGCTTCAAGCAGGCGGAAATGGTCTGGTGCCAGGAGGAGCCGCGCAACATGGGCGCATGGTTCTTCGTCGACACCTTCATCCGCTGGGTGCTGGAGCAGATCGGCGCCAAGCACAAGCAGCCGCGCTATGCCGGACGCGCCGCCTCCGCGGCGACCGCGACCGGACTGATGTCGAAGCATCTGCAGCAGCTCAGGCAGCTTCTCGACGAGGCGCTGGGCTGACGATTATTCACTGCGTCATTCCCGGCCTTGTGCCGGGCATCCACGCCTTCCCCTTGCGGTGAAACGTGGATGGCCGGGACAAGCCCGGCCATGACGAAAACGGAAAATGCGAGAGCAATCATGGCTGACATCCGCGTTCCCACCC
>JACAEG010000098.1 GCA_013388965.1 Pseudorhodoplanes sp.
ACACCTACAACTCGATCAGCCTGCTCGACAATATCATCACGGCGGGCGGCGCGGCCGGCAATACGCTGACCGTTGCGGTGAATGGCGGCGCCAACAACGTGATCACCTTCGGCACCGGCACGGGCGAAATCTCCACGCTGGCCGAGCTCAACGCCGTCCTCAATACCATCTCCGGGCTGACCGCGACGGCAAACAACACAACGATCAACTTCAGCGTCGCTTCCGGCACCTCGCAGAACTCGATTTCGCTGGCGTCGTCTAGCGCAGGATTGACGACCGCGCTCGGGATCGGCGCCCTGCTCGGCACGACGCAGGGAACGGCGACGGTCGGCGCTCCGGACCCGACCCGCACCTCGCTGCAGGCGGACTTCAACAACGTGCTCGAGCAGATCGACGCGCTGGCCGGCGATGCCTCCTATAACGGCATCAATCTTCTGAACGGCGACGACCTCAAGGTCGTGTTCAACGAGAACGGCACGAGCTCGCTGACCATCGCGGGCGTGGTCTTCGACGCAGCCGGCCTTGGCCTCAACCCGGTCGCGGGCGCGGGCTTCCAGTCCGACGGGGACATCGACAACATCATCGCGCAGGTCGACGCGGCGCTGAAGACGCTGCGTACCCAGGCCTCCGCCTTCGGCGCCAACCTGACGACGGTCGAGACCCGGCAGAATTTCACCAAGGGCCTGATCCAGGTGCTCGAGACCGGCTCCGACAATCTCGTGCTGGCCGACACCAACGAGGAAGGCGCCAACCTGCTGGCCTTGCAGACCCGCCAGCAGCTCTCCACCACGGCGCTGTCGCTCTCGGCGCAGGCCGACCAGGCGGTGCTGCGGCTGTTCGGCTGATCGGCGCTTCCACTCCGAGCTGCAAAACGGCGGGGCAAAACCCCGCCGTTTTTTCGTTCACGCTTCGTTAACCGTAATCGCGAACGATGAAGCAGGAAGAAAGGGGCGAAGATGGCACTCAAGGTCGAACTCAAGCCGGGCGAGAAAATTCTGATCGGCGACTGCGTGCTGACCAACGGCGACCAGCGCGCCCGCTTCCTGCTCGAAGGCTCCGTCCCGATCCTGCGCGAGAAGGACATCATGACCAAGGACCGGGCCGACACGCCGGCCCGGCGGCTCTATCTCATCATCCAGCTGATGTATGTGTCGCACGATCCGCGCGAGCACCACGACATCTATTTTTCCCTGATCCGCGACATCACCCAGGCCGCGCCCAGCGCCTGGCCGCTGATCGAAAACATCAACAATCAAATCTTAACGGGCGATCTGTATAAGGCGTTGAAACACGCCAAGAAGCTGATCGAATACGAGCAGGAGCTTTTGCAGCATGCAACACGCGGCCAGGGCCTACGGAACGGTGGCGCAGCAGACCGCAAGTCCGCGTGAGCTGGAAGTGCAATTGCTGTTGCGCGCCGCATCCCGCCTGCAGGCCGTGCATGACGACTGGGAAGGCGGCCTCGACCAGCTCGATCACGCGCTTCTGTTCAATCGCAAGCTCTGGACGATCTTCCTGTCGTCCGTGACGCGCGTCGATAACCCGCTGCCGGTGGAGATCCGCCAGAACGTCGCCAATCTCGGCCTGTTCGTGATGAATCAGACCTTGACCATTATGGGGGAGCCCAGGCGCGAGCGGCTGCCGACGCTGATCAACATCAACCGCGAACTGGCCGCCGGCCTGCGCGCGAACGGCTGACGCAGCAGAGATTTTCGGAAGGGGACTTGAGGCCCGCGGCGCAAGCCGCGGGCCTTCGCGCTTGGCGGGGGAGGATCAGAGATAGTTCAGGATGCTGGTCTGGTACAGCATCGCGGTCGTCTGCAGCGAGGCCTGCAGCGTGGTCTGCAGCGCCAGGATGCGCGCGGCGACCTCCTCGTCCGATATGCCTTCGATGCTCTGCAGAAAGTCGCCCAGCGTCGCGGTCGTCTGCTGGTGACGGTCGGCGGCGGCCGCCATCGTGTTCTGCACGCCTGCGAGATCGGCCTGGATGTCCTCGATCTTCTGCATGCCCGCCGGACCGTCCAGCGCCGGCCGCAGCCGGTCGGTCAATGCCGCGCTGCGCGCCGCCGCGTCCGGATCGAGCGGCGAGAAGGTCATGGCCGCCAGCACCGCGATATTCTGAAGCTGCCAGCGGATGCCGTCCTCGTTGGCGCGGGTGCCGTAGGAGACGGAGATCGACTGGTCGACCTTGGCGGTCGCGGTCGCGCGCACGGGGACGCTGCCGGCATCGCCCGTATACCAGGCGACCGTGTTGGCCGGGGTTCCTGCGGTCAGCGCGGTCGCCGTGTCGAAGGGCGGTCCGTCCACGCGCAGCGGCGGATTGGCATCGTCGGTGTTGAAGAAATTGTCGGCAGCCGTCAGCGCGGAGGCGGCCGACAGCGAGGTGCGCGCGAGCGTGCCGAGGGCGCCCGTCAGCGCCGTCTGGAGATTGGCCGCGGTCGCCGTCTAATTCGCGCCGAGCGCGAATTCGCCCGGTCCCGGCGTTGCGGAGGCCGTGGCCGTGAGTGTCAGCGTCTCGGACGAGCCGTCCGGAAGCGTGAAGCTGAAGCGGACCGTCTCGCCGGCGGCGGGATTGACCGCGCCGAGATCGACCGAGGCCGCGGCCGGCGCACCCGCCGGGCCGGACAGGGTCGCTCCCGGAATGGTCGAGCTGATCCCGGCCAGCTTGAAGCCGAAGGGCGATACGGCGTCCTCGGCAACCTGCACGGCGGTCGCTGTCGGCGACGAGACGACGAGGCGTCCGAGCCCGCTCGCGCCGAGATCGGCCTGGTTGCGTTCGGCGATGATCTGCTTCAGGCCGGCTCGCGCGCCGTCGCCGTCGAGAATCTCCTCGATCGACGCAACCGCCGGCTGGTCGGATGCCAGCCCCGAGAAAATGTAGCGGTCCCCGGCCTGGGTGTTGAGCAGGCCGAGCGCCTCGCCAAGCGCATTCATGGCTGCGATCTGGGCCGTCGTGCGCCCGTCGTCCGAGGTCGAGCCGTTGATGACACCGCCGATCTCGCCGCTGATGTCGGAAAGCCGGGACAGCGACGACTGCGCCAGATCGAGACGGACATTCACCGTGGTGATCGTGTCGCCGTAATCACCGACCGCGGACAGGTGCGCGCGCAGGCCGACGCTCAGCCCGCGGTCGACGCCGAGGCCGGCATAGGTGTCGGCGCGCTTTCCGGTGCCGAGCTGCCGCTGCAGGTCGTCGAGCTGGGCGCGCATGGTCAGCAGAGACTGAATCATGCGCGACGAACCCGAACCGATTCCGCTGACGCTCATGGTGTCCTCACAGGATCTGCATCAGCATCTCGATCATCTCCCTGACGGTGGACATGACCCGCGCATTGGCGCCGTAAGCCGACTGAAGCTGAAGCAGATTGGCCATCTCCCGATCGATGTTGACGCCGGATTGCTCGTCGACGCGCGCCTTGAGGGCGGAGACGACGACTCCCTGGCCATCCGCAAGATGGGTGGCGTTGAGCGCGGCCTCGCCCTGCACGCTGATGACCTGGCGCAGATAGGATGACAGCGAGCCGCTGAAGGGTGCGGTCGTGCTGCCGACGCCCGACGACGGAGAGAAGGTGAAGGTAGCCGCCGTGATCCGGTCGAGGATGAAATTGGGCCGCGCCGGATCGCCGGTCGCGGTGCCCGCCTGGTACACGACCAGCTTCGAGGGGTCGGCGAGCAGCGCGGCGTTCACGGTGATGCGGCCCGCGAGCCCCGTGGCCTGCGCGCCGGCCGATGTGATCGCGCCGGTATAATAGCCGGCAGCATCCGTGAAGAACGGCAGTTCGTTGCCGCCGCTCAACAACGCGGTTTGCGTCTTGGTGACGCTCAGGGCGTCGATCGCGGAGTTGTTGGCGGCGCCGTCGTCGAGGAAGCGCAAGATCGTGCCGGAGGGGTTCGAGACCTGCACCTTGCCGTTGAAATGGCTGTTGATCTGGCTGGCGACCGACGCAAGTCCGCCGGAGAAATCGAGGCCGATCACCTCGTCCGAACTGTCGGCGGTCGCGGAATTCGGCAACGGCAGCGCCGACGGATCGTCGACCCGGATCAGCGTGACGCGATGCTGCTGGCCTGTGGTCGTGTCCGTATAGGTGAGATGGATCGGATTGCCGGCGAGCAAGCCGGCCGTGTCGATCTCGAAGCCCTCCTGCGCGCCGGATGTGACGGCCGTGCCGTTTTCGGTGCGGTCGGACAGCGCGCTCGTCATGGCTGCGGCAAATTGATCGAGCTGGGCCTGCGCCTCCGGCAGGACCTGATCCCGCATTTCGAGCAGGGCCGCGATCGTGCCGGACCTGACGGCCTTGTTGGCGATCAGATCATAGGCCGCTCCGTTGCTCGAAACGATGGAAAGCGTGCCGAGCGTGCTTTGCGCGGGATCGGCATTCCATTGCGACTGCGCCGTCACCGTGCCCTGCGTATTGAAGGACAGCCTGGCGGCCTCGCGCCCGACGAGCTGGACGCCGGAATTCGTGAAAATGTTGAGCTGACTGTGGTCGGTTTCGACCACCCGGATATCCATGAGCTCGGCAAGCTGGTCGATGTAGTAGTCGCGCTGATCGAGCAGGGCCGCCGTCGCCGCGTCGGCGGGCGAGGCCGTCGCGATCTTGCGGTTGATGTCGGCGATCTGCTCCATCGCGTAATTGGCCTGCCCGACGGCTTCCGACAATCCGAGCTCGCTGTCCGACCGCAGCGACTGGATCTCCGCGCTCATCGCGTTGAGCTGCTGGGTCAGCACGCGCGCGGCGTTGAGGGCCGCAGTCCGCGCGGAGGACGATTCGGGGCTGGTCGAAAGCGCCTGGAGCGAGGCGGTAAAGTCGCTGAATACCGTCTCAAGCGCGCTGTCGGAGCCGGGCTCGCCGAGAATCTGCTGAAGGCGCGCGTAGTAATCCGCCCGCAGATTCGCATAGGTGCCGCCCGAGAGTTCCGTGCGCAACTGGCGCTGGACATACTGGTCCAGTTCCCGCGCAATCTCGGACACGCGCACGCCGAGCGACGCGCCGCTGCCCGTTGTGGACACGGTGTTCAGCGTCTTGCGGACATAGCCCGGCGTTTCCGCATTCGCCACGTTCGCGGCGGTGAGCGCCAGGCCGGACTGGGTCACGCGCAATCCCGCCGTCGCCGTCGACAAAGCCTGGGAGAGGCTCATGGGGCGCTCCTAAACCTCACGAACGGCCCTCAACGCAGCATGTTGAGCAGGTCCTGCACCATGTCGTTGGCGGTGGTGACCACGCGCGTATTGGCGGAATAGGCCTGCTGGGTCACGATCAGCTTCGTGAACTCGTCGGCGATGTCGGTATTCGAGCCCTCGAGCGAAGATCCGATGATCTTGCCGCCGGTGCCGTAGATCGCCGCGCCCGACTGGTCGGTGACCTCGAAGGCGCCGCCATCCACGCGCTTCAGGAAGTTCGTGCCGTTGAAGGTCGCGAGCGTGATCTCGGCGAGATCGAGCGTGCGGCCGTTGGAATAGCTGCCGACGATGCGTCCCTTGTCGCTGACCGAAACCGATTGCAGCTCGCCTGCGGCATAGCCGTTCTGCTGCAGGAGGTTTACCTGCACGTTGCCGTTCGTGTCGGCGAATTGCGTGATGCCCCCCGATCCGTGCACGAGCTGGACGTTGCCGAGCAGCACGCCGTCGATGGTGAGATTGTTGAGCGTCACATTCGCGACCAGCGGGCTCATCTGGCCGTTGGAGCCGAAGGTGTAATTGACGCCGACATTGGTCCAGGCCGGCTGCGTGCCGGTCGCGAGCGAATTGCTCTGGTAGAACAGGTTCCAGGTGTCGGAGCCGCCGGTCTCCACGCTGTCCACCTTGGCCCAGCGCAACTGGATGTTCACCGGCGCGCCGGAGACGTCATAGGCCGTGATCGCGCCGCCGCCGACCGAGGTGTCAGAAACGCGGAAATGTCGTTTGCAACCACGGTGCCGTTGGATGGCAGGGCCGTCAGCGTCTGGATGCCGAAATTCGCCGCCGTCGCCGTGCCGCCGATGGTGATCGTGTCGGTCATGCTCGAGGCGGTGATCGTGATGTTGCCGTTCGAGGAATTGATCGAGGCGACGCCCGCGGTGACGCCCGCAAGCTCGGTCGCAAGCTCGCCAAGCGTCGAGACCTGGCCCGGGCCCGTGCCGAAGGTGATCGTCGTCGGCGGGTTGGTGCCGATGGTGATGACCATTGTCTGGCCGGCTGCCACCGCGCTCTGCGTCAACAGGTTGGTGGGATTGGTGGTGCCGACCGCATGGCCGACCTCGTTCAGCAGGGCGAGCGTGCTGGCCGCGCCGATCGTGACGGGGGTATCGGCGTCGGCGCTCGTCAGCACCAGCCGGTTGCCGGCGCTGAGCGATGCGGTGACGTCGGTCGTGCCGGTCTGCAGATTGATCGCGGCAACGATCGCCGCGGCGTTGGAGCCCGGCGGAATCGCGATCGTCGTGCCGTTGATGACGATATTGCCGCCGACGGACGAAAGGGCGGAAATGTCGGTTGTGCCGGTCGCGACCGCGACCGCGTCCGGCGACAGCGTCGCGCCGCTGCCGGTGATCGTCGCCGGCAAAGGCGGTCCGGCGACAGGGTTGGCCGAGAAGTTCGCGGGATTGAGGATGTCGGACCCGAGCACGTCCGGATCGTAATTGGCCGTGAGCGGCGTGCGCGCGAGGTTCGCGCGATATTCGATCTGCGAGGTCAGTTGCGCGGGCAGGAAGTCGTTCTGGAATTGCAGCAATTGCGGCACGCTGCCGACCAGGTTGCCGGTCGTGGCGTCGACCGGAATGCCGAGCAGGAAGTAGCCCGCGCCGTTGACCAGATAGCCGTTCTTGTCGACCTGGAAATCGCCGCGACGGGTATAGCGGTCGACGCCGTCGAAGATCGGGTTGTTGTCCGTATAGCTCGACGGCTTTTGCACCACGAAGAAGCCGTCGCCGTTGATCGCCATGAAGGTCGCGGTCGAGGCTCCCTGAATGTCGCCCTGCACGGAGTTCGTCAGCCGCGACGTGGCATTGACGCTGCCGGCCAGCTGTTTGCTCGCCGATGCGTCCGGGATGAGATCCTGAAAGCTCGTGTCGACGCGCTTGAATGCCGTCGTTTGCGAATTGGCGATGTTGCCCGACACGTTTTCCAGCGCATAGGACTGCGCGCGCATGCCGGTCACAGCCGTGCTGAGAGCACCGAAGATACCCATATACCGTCCTCCAGAACCGCCCGGCGCGCAGACGCGCCGCTTGTCGGCTGAAGGCATCGCAATCGCTGTGCCACGCAATTAGCATCGTGCTATCAATGGCTTGACCGGAAAGCCAGGCTTCAGCGCCGGTCGCATTCTGCCGGGCGGCGGCAGAATTTGCCGGGTCGCGCGACGGCTCAGGACGGGGAGGACGGGCCGGGCACGAATTTCAGCGCGACGCCGTTCATGCAATAGCGCAATCCGGTCGGTTTCGGGCCGTCGTCGAAGACATGGCCGAGATGGCCGCCGCAGCGCCGGCAATGCACTTCCGTCCGCGTCATCAGGAAGGAGCGGTCGACCGACGTGCCGACCGCGTCCGGCAGCGGCCGATAGAAGCTCGGCCAGCCGGTCCCGCTTTCATATTTCGTCTCGGAGGAGAACAGCGGCAGGTCGCAGCCGGCACAGGCATAGATGCCGGCGCGCTTTTCGGCATTGAGCGCACTCGTGCCCGCGCGTTCGGTCCCATGCTGCCGCAGGACGTAATACTGAGCGGGCGTGAGCTGCGCCCGCCATTCGGCATCGGACTTCTCGATCTCGAATGTCTTCTTCGCGGCCGCAGCGGCGTCCTGCGGCCACAGCCAGCGAGCGCCCCCCAAGGCGCCGCCTGCGGCGATAACGGCAAGAACTTTCCGGCGGTCGGTCATGTGACGTCCTAGCTCGACTTCTTGCCCCACAATTGCTCCAGCCGCTGATCGCGCCCGCAATTCCAGCGGTAGAAAGAGTATTTCGACGGGTTCTTCTTGTAATAGTCCTGATGATAGTCCTCGGCCTTGTAGAACGCCGAAGCCGGGACGATTTCCGTCACGATCGGCTGCTTCAGCACGGCCTCGGCCTCCTTCTTGGTCGCCTCGGCGAGCTTTCGCTGCTCGTCGTTGTGATAGAAAATCGCGGTGCGATACTCGTTGCCGCTGTCGCAGAACTGGCGATCCTTCACGGTCGGATCGACGCTGCGCCAGAACACGTTCAGCAGCTTCTCGTAGCTGACCTTGGCCGGATCGAAGACGATCTCGACCGCCTCGGCGTGGCCGGTGCCGCCGCCGCCCACGTCGCGATAGGTCGGATTGGCCGTCCTGCCGCCCGTGTAGCCGGAGGTGGTGGAAATGACGCCGTCGACCTTGTCGAAGTCGGCCTCCACGCACCAGAAGCAGCCGCCGGCGAAGGTCGCGGTTTCGGTCCTGGCTGCCGGCGCCTGCGCGAGCGAGAGGCTCGCTCCGGCAGCGAGAAGACAGGCCGCAAAAGCCAGTGACCGCATGGACGAATCCTTCCGCTCGTTGCCGGCGCGACGCCGCGGCAACCGCACCTTATACGGCGTCGCGTGCTTTCGCGATCAATTGAAACTCACATCCGCGCGAACGGCGGAAAGCCCCGCTGCGGGGCTGTTCTGGCATCTTGCCTGAAAGAGCGTGAATTCCCCATCGCACCCTTGAACCGCGGAACCTCCGGGCGCGACCAAATCCCGCATTCGGCGGACCTCCGTCCGCGCCACCGATCGAAGCACGGGATCCGGAAGTGCCCTTACAGGCGCCCTCAGCCGAGCCGCAGGCATTGCCTTTGCGGCTCTACAGTCCGAAGGAGCCCGCGCTTGCGCTCGGGCTTGCAG
>JACAEG010000027.1 GCA_013388965.1 Pseudorhodoplanes sp.
CCGTTCCTCAAGTCCGAGCATCTGCCGGTGTTCGATTGCGCCAGCCCCTGCGGCCGCAAGGGCAAGCGCTATCTCTCGGTCTCCAGCCACATCCACATGATGGCGGCGTCGCAGCCGTTCATCTCCGGCGCGATCTCGAAGACCATCAACATGCCGAACGACGCCACCGTCGAGGACTGCAAGGCGGCGTATCTGCTGTCCTGGAAGCTCGCGCTGAAGGCCAACGCGCTCTACCGCGACGGCTCCAAGCTCAGCCAGCCGCTGCAGAGCCAGCTCATCGCCGACGCCGACGAGAACGACGACGAGCTCGAGGCCTTCCTCGACAAGAACCTGCCCCAGCGCACCGCGGTGCTCGCCGAGAAGGTGGTGGAGAAGGTGGTCGAGCGCATCACGGTGATCCGCGAGCGCGAGAAGCTGCCCGACCGCCGCAAGGGCTATACCCAGAAGGCGGTGGTCGGCGGCCACAAGGTCTATCTGCGCACTGGCGAATATGACGACGGCCGGATCGGCGAGATCTTCATCGACATGCACAAGGAAGGCGCGGCGCTCCGCTCCTTCATCAACAACTTCGCGATCGCGGTCTCGCTCGGCCTGCAATATGGCGTGCCGCTCGAGGAATATGTCGACGCCTTCACCTTCACCCGGTTCGAGCCCTCGGGCCCGGTGCAGGGCAACGACTCGATCAAGTTCGCGACCTCGATCCTCGACTACGTGTTCCGCGAGCTGGCGGTGTCCTATCTCTCGCGCTTCGACCTCGCGCATGTCGACCCGACCGAGGGCAATTTCGACGCGCTCGGCAAGGGCGTGGACGAGGGCAAGGCGCCGGGCGCGCCCGCGACCAAGTATCTGTCCAAGGGCCTGACCCGCTCGCGCACCGACAAGCTGGTGGTGATGCCGGGCGGCAGCGACGCGCGCGGCACCTCGCCGGGCGGCGCGGCGCAGCAGGCGGCCGGCCACAACGTCACCTCGCTGCATGTCGCCGGCGCGACCGCGCTCAAGGCCGACAGCGCGCTCGACAAGCTGGAATGGCAGAAGCTGGAAGAGCGCATGCGCGCGATGACCGCGCCCGACGCGAAGGCCGAGGCGAAGGCGGCCGTGGCCGAGAAGCGCGCGGAAGCGCGCGCCAAGGGCTACGAGGGCGAGGCCTGCGGCGAATGCCAGAACTTCACGCTGGTGCGCAACGGCACCTGCATGAAATGCGACACCTGCGGCAGCACGACGGGGTGTTCGTAACAAGACATAGGGGGGACGCCATTCGTTTCAACGCTTTGCGAGGCTTCATCGTCGCGCTCGCCGCCATCCTGGCGGCGGGCCTCTCCACCGCGCGTGCCGACAGCGGCACCGTGCGCCTCTCCTTCATCAAGGCCGGATGGGTGATCGGCGGTTCGGTCGGCAGCGGCACCCTGACCTTCCGGGGCCGCACCTATCCGCTCGTCATCGGGGGCATCAGCTACGGCCTCACCTTCGGCGGCTCGCAGACCTTTCTGCGCGGGCGCGTGACCAACATCTACCGTCCCTCCGACATCGAGGGAGTCTATGGCGCGGCGGGCGCGGGCGCGACCGTGATCCGCGGGCCGCAGGCGATCGTGCTCGCCAACCAGAAGGGCGCGGTGCTGGAACTCGCCGGCAACCAGACCGGCCTGATGGTCAATCTCGACCTGAGCGGGATGGCGCTGTCGCTGCGGAGGTAGCGAGAGGCAAGTTAAGCGCCCGTAATTCACAGGTTGTAATCACCCGATTGTCGCGCGTGCGTTGACGCTATAGAACAAAACATGATCTAATCAAGCACATTTGTTCATGGAGAACTGCGATGTCAAAAAAGGATTATCACGTCGTTCCCAACAAAGGCCGCGGCGGTTGGGACGTAAAGCGCGAGGGCGCTGAGCGCGCGAGCAGCCACCACCAACGCAAATCTGAAGCACTAGATCGCGGTCGCGACCTCGCTCGTGAGCGCAAGACCGAACTCGTTGAGCACGGACGCAACGGACGGATTCAAGATAGCGATAGCTACGGACGCGACCCCCTTCCGCCGAAAGATCGCAAGCATTAGTCGACGGAATCAATTTAAGCTGAGCGTTCACGGGGGGCGTCATGTCGTCTAAATTTTACGCGTCAAAGGGATCGAGCGGCTGGATAGTCAAGCGGGAAGGTTCTTCACGTCCAACTTCTGTCCACGCTACGCAGTCTGAAGCTTGGGCCGAGTCACGTCGGTTAGCCCGCGGCGCGGGCGGAGAAGCAGTGCTCAGATCGAGTAATGGACGAATTCAAGCACAGAATTCATATCGGACAGAATCACCTTCTAAGGGCTAGGCAAGAGTGCCCCGTGCGCTAATTCCCTTCGCCATATGCTATGATTTTGATGGCACATTGGCGCCAGGAAACATGCAAGAACGCGATTTCATTCCCGCAATAGGAATGAACAAGAGATCGTTTTGGACAAAAGCAAAGGCCCTCGCCCAGAAGCACGAAGCCGACGAAATACTGATGTACATGCGGCTAATGCTCACAGAAGCTGCGGCCAAAGAAGTAGAAGTGCGAAAGGAGAATTTTGTCGATTTTGGAAGAAAGTTGCAGTTGTTTGACGGCGTTACTGATTGGTTTGCACGCATCAACGCTTACGGAAAAGTGGGGGGATTTCGGGTATCTCATCATGTGATTTCTTCGGGCATTCGAGAAATGATATCCGGCACAACGATCAGCAAGCATTTTCAAAATATCTATGCGTCATCATTCTTGTTTGATCATCACGGCGTCGCGACTTGGCCTGCCTTGGCTCTAAATTACACGACAAAGACTCAGTATCTCTTTCGAATCAATAAAGGAGTCCACGACGTATTCGATCACGACAAGATCAATGAATATGTACCTCCCGAAAAGCGAGCTGTGCCGTTTTCAAACATCGTCTTCATCGGAGATGGCGAAACTGACATTCCGTGTTTTCGCTTGGTGAAGGATCAAGGCGGACACTCAATTGCAGTTTTCATGCCCCATTCACATAAGGCTAAGAGCCGATCCAAGAAACTACTCGCTGATGGTCGGGTTAATTTTATCGCGCCTGCAGACTATTCCGTGGGCAAGCCAATAGATTTAGCGTTGAAAGCGATTATGGAAAAAGTGGCAGCGGAGCATCACCTTCGAAATCTAAAGAAGGTATCTTAGCTTACGGCAGCAACGCGGCGGACGTCCTCGGATCAAGCGTCGGCGTGGTAGGTTTGACCTCATTCGATCGCCCTCAAGAACCGCCACATTCCGCTGCTCAATGAGGCGGATGCAAACGACCATCACTCGCCTCGCATCGCGCGCCGCTTCCACCGCCCTCGCCCTCCTCCTCGCCACCCTGCCCGCCTCGGCGCAGGACATCTTCGCCAAGCGTCCTGCCTTCGCGCCGCCGGAGCAGCGCCCGGGCGTCACCGCAAGCTGCGAGGATATCCGCGCGATGGCGGAGGGTCTTCCCATGCTCGAGACGCGCATCGACCTGTGGGTGGCGGGCGCGCTGACGCTGGTGAAGACCGACGGCGCGCTCTGGTATCTCGTCGTCTGCGACGACCTGCGCATCATGTGCGTCACCTACGAGTCGAACGACATGCAGGTCGGCGAGCGCGTGGTGATGCGCGGCGGCTATCGCCGCCTGGACCCCCGCCACGCCGTGCTCGATCCCTGCCTCGCCAGCCGCGAGGGGCAGGAGTGACCCTCATCCTTCGAGACGCGCGGAGTCGCCGCGCTCCTCCCGATGACGTCCCTGCCGCCTCGCCTCACGCCGCCTCCGCCACGATCCCGCCGCGCGCATTGTCGACCACCGCCGGCGCGTCGAAATATTCGATGCGCGGATCGCTTTCCGCGACGCGGGCAACGCTCTCGCGCCAGGGACCGGCATGGCAGTCCTCGGCCGCCTCGCGGCTCGCCCACAGATGCACGCCGCCGCCGAGCCCGTGGTCGAACGGGAACCGCGTGCGGATCGGGCCGGGGATATCCTCGAAGCGCGGGGCGGCCTGCGCGGCGTTTTCGCTCCATTTGTCGCGCGTGACGGCGGACGGAAGGACGAAGGCGAAGATGGCGGCGATCATGGCTCTTTCCTGGCTGCGGGCGCGGAACACGCCCAAGGTCCGGTACTCCGGCGCGGCAGGCGCTGGATGCAGCCCGCCGCCCAAAATCCGGTTTCGGGCTGTGAGTGCCATCGGGGCGCGGTTTGCGATGTTCCGCCGGTGACAGGAAAAAGGCGATGGAACCGGATGTTCCGAAACGCGTTTTGCTACCTATATGAAGAATATGGACGACGAGGCTGCGCGGGCCGAAGCCCGCAGCAAGGCCAAGGCGGAGCGGGAGCGCGATGCCCCGCTGGCCCGTGCCGATTACGAGGCGGCGCAGACCGCCGCACTGGACAATCTGGCGCGGCTGCGGGCCGAGCGCCTGGCGCGCGAGTCGGAGCCGGCCAGGCCCAAGGCCTCGAAGGCGCGCAAGACCGGGGACGGCTGAGTTTTCGGAAAGTCGTCGAACGTCGGCGCCCGTCGCGCCGCGGCGCTATTCTTCCGGCTCGGTGGTGAAGAACAGCGGATAGCCCTTCTGGCGGCCGAGCTCGGTCGCCTCCTTCGCCTTCGTTTCCGCCACATCGCGCGTATAGACGGCAATCACGCAGGCGCCGCGCCGGTGCGCCGTCATCATCACATGATAGGCGCGATCCGCGTTCATGCGGAACACGGCCTTCAGCACCTGCACCACGAATTCGCGCGGCGTGAAATCGTCGTTGAGCAGGATCACCTTGTAGAGCGGCGGCCGCTGCGTCTTGGTGGCGGTCGCCGCGTCGGTGCTCTTGCGCGGCTTGACCGGAACGTCGCTCATCGGAACCTCCGCCGGACGATGGTAGCCGGAAACGCGCATGACCGGAAACGCACATTGTCGACATCCGGCATGCGCGCGGGGCGCCGGCCTTTACGCGGCCGGCAGTTCCAGAATCCGGTTCGAGCTTTCCTGCCGGTCATAGATCGCGACCTGCACCTGCGAAAACTTCTTCTTGATCGCGAGGCCGGCCGCTTCCGCGGCTTCCGCGGTCGCGAAGGACCCCTTGGTCTGCCGATCGACCTGCAGCCAGTAGCGTCCGGTATCGTGCTTCTTCTTCTGCGAGCCGAACACCTCCGGCTCCGCACCGTCCGCCTTTGCCGGCGCCGTCAAGGCGTCCGCTGCGGGCGGGGAAGTCTCGTCGTCCTCGGCCGTCTTCTTTGCGCGCAACTTGAGCTGGGTCTTGGCCATTGTGGTCCTTCTTGCTGGGGATCGGCGTATGTAGGCGTTTGCGGGCTCCATTGCCAGCAGGCTCTGCGATGCGTCAATCCGGCCCCTGATCGTCAAGAATTTGCGCCAGCCGCGTCAGGAACGGGCGCTGGCCGGGCAGAATCCGCCCTGCGGCCTCGTCGAGCGGGAACCATTGGGCGCGGTCGATCTCGGGGAACGACGCCTTGCGCCCGCTGCCGGGCGGCCATTCCAGTTCGAATGTATTCGACACGAGCGCGGCGGGATCGAAATCCTGCTCCACGGCGAACGCCGTCACGATCTTGCCGCCGGCCTGCCGCACCTCGCCGAGCGGCGTGAACGGTCCCTGCGGCGCGATGCCGAGCTCCTCGGCGCATTCGCGGCGCGCGGCCGCAAGCGGCGTCTCGCTCTCCGCATATTCGCCCTTGGGGATCGACCAGACCCCGGCATCCTTCTTCGCCCAGAAGGGACCGCCGGGATGCACGAGCAGCACTTGCAATGCGCCCCCTTTTTGTCGGTAGAGAAGCAGGCCCGCGCTGCGTTTCGGCATGACACCTAGTGTCGCGCGGATGCGGGCGGCAATTCAATCGCGCGGGCCACGCCCTGGGCCGCCCGGATTGAACTTCAACCCGGCGCAATGACACAGTAAGCGCATGGGCGAGGATCATCATGCCATTGCCACCCGTCGCAGCCATGCGCGCATGCTGGTGCTTGCGCTCGCGGTGCTGCAGGCCGCGTTCTGGGGCTACGCCTTCTATTATATCGGGGAGCGGACCCATCCCTGGGGCGGCGGCTTCGAATGGCTTCCGATCGGGCCGCTCACCGTGATCTTCCTCGGCCTCGTCGTCCCGGCGCTGATCATGGGCATCATGAACAGCGCGCTGCGCACGGCCGCGATCCTGCTCGTCGCCGCGCTCGCCGCCAATGCCGTGGTCTGGAGCCAGATCGTCGCGTAATTTTCGCGCTGAGCGTGAATCGCCGAGGTCGATGCCGGGCAGCGACAGCATGGCGCCTTGAAGTCGGTCGCGCCCGGGCCGGGCGCCTCCCGCAGCATCAGGAGACCCTGGCTCCTACAGGGTCAGGTCAAAACGCTCTTCCAGCACGACCGAACCACCGCGATTGATGCTGTAGGTCGCGCGGTAGGTGCCCGGCTTCCAGCCATCCGGCGGCCGCTTGCGGCCGGCAAACATCATGTATTGCGCCTTCGGGCGATCGAGCGCCTCCAAGGCCGAGTCGACGACGCGCGCCCCATCCGGCCCCTCGATCTGCAGGCGCTGCACATCGCCCTTCTGCAACCCGATCGCGCGCACATACGCAATCAGCACCGGGGAATCCGCTGCCGGCGCCAGCCTGTCCGCCTCGCCGGATTCGATATCGGTCATCTCGATGGGCCTGGACGCGAAGCCCTTGTTGAGAACGGCCCCTTGCCGATAACTCAGCGATGCCTGCAACGCGGGCGCCCACAGCGACGTCCCGCCATTGCACGCTCCATCGGCCGCGCCGAAAGCGAACGGATCGACATTCTTGCCGTTCTGCCGAACCGTGAAATGCAGGTGGGCGAATTCGGTGTTGCCGGATAAGCCGACCTTGCCCAGCTCCTGCCCGGCCTTCACCTCGTCGCCCGCTCTCACGCGCACCGAGCCCCTGGCCATGTGGCAATATTGAGTCTCGAAGCCGTCGGCATGCCGCATGACGACGCCGTTGCCGCATTCGCGTCCCTTGATGGTGCCCCTGTCGATCTCGTTGACCGAAACGTCGGCCATGCCGTCGCGAACGCCCGCGACGCGCCCATCGGCCGCCGCCAGCACCGCGACGCCGTCGCGCTGCTCCGCCATGCTCGGAAGACGAATGTCCGTTCCGCTATGTGCGTCATAGGTCTGCGCGCCGCACGCATAGTCGCGGGCCGCATCCGAGGAATCGTGGTCCACATAGTTTTGCAGCCAGCAGGTCGTTCCGACAACGCAATCGACCGGGAAGCGAAGCTCGATCGCCGCAGCTCGCGAGGCGCCGAACAGGCAGGCGAGCGCGGCCGCCCCACCCATGAGCGGTCCCATGAGCCGAAATCGTTCTCGCGCGCGAAGCAATTGCCTTGTGCGGCGCGTCACGGCCTGTCGATCCTTGCGGGCACTTTTGCCACCTCGTCGTGCCGTTCGGGGATGCTTCCCAATTGCCCCGGAATTTTAGGCAATTGCTTGACAACCCGACATCTGCATTTCGGACGCAGCCGGAACCCGCGGGCAGTGCAGCATCGCGAAAGCGTCACATTGACGAAGCATAAGCCGTCGCGGCGAGCGATTTGAATCCAAATTGCCGCATGTTTTCATCGTTCAGCCGCGATGTCGCCTGTCGCCACGGCCACAAGGTCAGGGCCACTGCTTCATCGGGTGCGGCGGAACGCTAGAATTCAAACGGGAGGGGCAAGAAGGAGCTGGTCATGCATGGCGCCCAGGACTTCATTGCTCGCGCGCGGCCGCAGGTTGAATGCGCGCAGTGCGGAACGCTGCTGAGCCGGCCGGAATGGTCGGAGCATGTCAGCGATCGCGAGATACGGCATTTGTGGACGTGTCCCGCCTGCGGCTACAGCTTCGAAACGCATGTGCGCCTCGCCCAGCCGAAGGCCGCGTGAGCGAAAGCCGGCCCGTTCGCCGGCCCGTCAATAACGTGCGCTGGCAAAGGCTATCCTGCCCCCGTACATTGCCTGCCTGTTCCGGCGGGCCACGGGAGACACGGGATGCAGATGTACACGGGCGGTTGCCATTGCGGCCAGATCCGCTTCGAGGTCACCGCCGACCTCTCGCGCGTCACGGCCTGCAATTGCTCGCTCTGTCAGCGCCGCGGCTTTCTGTGGACATTCGTTCCGCCGGACCGGTTTGCCCTGCGATCCGGAGAGGAGACGCTGTCGGAATACCGATTCAACAGGAAGGTCATCCGCCATTTGTTCTGCTCCGATTGCGGCGTGGAATCCTTCGCGCGCGGCCGGCTGGCCGATGGCCAGGAGATGGTTGCCGTCAATGCCCGCTGCCTTGACGGAGTCGATGCAGCATCCCTTCACATCGTGCCGTTCGACGGGCGGTCGCTTTAGACGACCGTCGCCGCAGGATCATCGCGAAACGATCATCGCTGTGTCACGGAGATATTCGACAAGAGGAGACGCCGCAACCGCTGCTCCCAGTCGGAGATGCTCATGATCAAGCCCGAGGTTTCGCGATACCGCCGCAATGCGGCCCGGTGCGCGGAAGCGGCGAACACCGAAAGCTCGCTCGAGCAGAGGATCATGCTGCTGAACCTGGCGCGTTCCTGGCTCGCGCTTGCCGACAATCACGACTGGCTCAATGGCGATTTGAATGCCGCCGGACGCGGAACCGAGCCGCGTTCCGCCGCTCGCTAGGCCCGTTCGCAAGGCATCTCCTACTGCGAGAACATGCCGATAAATCGCTCATCCCCCTCGGCGAGGGCCGGACGATGCGATTGTGCGGGCTTCGCTGCGAACAAGGCATCTCCGGACCTTCCGCGCGGCAGAGTCGTCAGCGTCATCGCCATCATCACGATGACGATTGCACCGATTGCAAACAGGAGACGTTCGATTGCGGGCATGGTGACGATCCGGCGGATGGTGTCCTTCAAGTGTCGAGCGCACGCAAGAGCCGGTTCAGTGCGGCGCACAATCACCTCGCCCATTGGTTATTGCAGCCTAAAGCCGATTGCAGAATCAACGCGCACCGCCGCGTGCCGATCTCTTTTCGGTCACGTCTTTGCCGAAATGCGCGGCAGCGTCTCGCGATGCATCGATCGACCGAATACCGGCGGTGCCTGCGTGTGGCCGCATCCGGTTGCCGCGCGATTCTGCCGCGAGACGACGTGGCTTGAAGCCATGCATGACGCGCAGACCAGTTTTCCTGCACGTCGCCCGAGCCAACCGATGCCATGTCGCCTGAGCCAACCGAATGCTATAAAGACAGCATCATGGCGCTCGACCGCAGACGATTTGTTTCTCTTGCTGCCGTTTCGGCCGCGATGTCGGCGGTCTGTCCGGTCGCCGCGGCCGCCGATGGCGGCAGGTCCCGCGTGACGGCGTATGCCTTCTCGTTCCCGGCGCCGACGGGCGACGATATCCGGCTCATGGACTATGCGTCGCGTCCGACCCTTGTCGTCAACACCGCCTCGCTTTGCGGCTACACGCCGCAATATGCCGGCCTGGAGCTCCTGTTCGGTCGGTACCGCGACAGGGGACTGATGGTCATCGGTGTCCCTTCCAACGATTTCGGCGGGCAGGAGCCGGGCGACGACAGCCAGATCGCCCACACCGCTCATCGGCAATATGGCGTGACTTTTCCACTCGCCGCCAAGGTCAGGGTGCGGGGACCCGACTCGCACGCCTTTTACCGCTGGGCGGCCGTCGAGCGGCCGCTAGACACCCCGCGCTGGAATTTCCACAAGTATCTGGTCGGGCGGGACGGCCACCTGGCCGCCGCCTTTGCATCGGCGATCGAGCCTGCCGATCCGCGCGTGACCGCGGCAATCGAGAGAGAACTCGGCGGCAAGGCCTCGTAGCGGCGATTTTTCAGCTTGTCGGCGATTTCTACGCGAAACCACGGATCGCAAACGCAAAATCCGCCGATTCGATAGTGGCTGGCGGAGCACAGGTAACCATATTCCCGGACTCCGTCCGGGAGGGCTGGACGCGCCTTCGTTGACTCACCCGGTATCAGGGGCTTCCATTATATAATTCGTCAGGTGGCCCCGCCGGGGCCGCCCTTGATCACTTTGGGGAGGTCATCATGCGTGCGTCGGCCGCGTGCATTGTTCTGGTGTCGGCGTCGTTGGCGGCAGGCGCCGCGTCCGCCCAACTGCTCCCCTCCCCGCGGACGACCGGGACTTCCTCCGCCAACGCGGCCCCGAGCGCGCCGCCCGCGCCCGCCCCGGCTCCGGCCGTCGCCCCGGCGCCCGCGTCCACCTGCGCCAATCCGGACGCCATCGGCGTTTCCCGGACGGTCGAAATCGACACCACCGGCGGGCCTGGCTTCGGCTTCGAGCACTTTCGCCAGCACGACTTCCTGAAGAACAAGGAAGTGGTTCTGACCTTCGATGACGGCCCGTGGCTCGACACGACCCCCAAGGTCCTCAAGGCGCTCGCCGATCAATGCACCAAGGCGACGTTCTTTCCGATCGGGAAGCACGCAACCTATTATCCGGAAATCCTGAAGCAGGTCGCGGAGGCCGGACACTCGGTCGGCAACCACACCTGGTCGCATCAGGACCTCGCGAAGAAGGGCATGACGGTCGAGAAGGCAAAGGAGGAGATCGAGAAAGGCATCAGCGCGGTGCGTGCATCGGCGGGACAGCCAACCGCGCCGTTCTTCCGCTTCCCGGCCCTTCGCCATCCGCCCGAACTCGTGACCTATCTCGGCGAGCGCAACATCGCCATTTTCTCGACCGACATGGACTCGTTCGATTTCACCGCGCGGAAGCCGGAACAGGTGATCAACAAGATCATGTCGAAGCTGGAGAAGCACGGCAAAGGCATCGTGCTGATGCACGATTTTCAGAAGAACACCGCAGAGGCCGTGGCCGACCTTCTCAAGCAGCTGAAGGACAAGGGCTACAAGATCGTGCACATGAAGGCACGCGATCCGATCAAGACGCTGCCTCAATACGATCAGATGCTCGTGCAGGAACAGAAGCTTCCGACGGTGAGCCAGCGGCCGACCGCAAGCGTTGTCCGCACGATCGAGGGGAATTGACGTCGCTCCCCGCCAGACCCCGGCCGACGTGCTTCCGGGCGGCGGCCTGGGCAGGCACGGTCCGGGCGTCAGCTTGACGCGCGCATTCTGATCATGGCGGCGCCGCTGCGCATCGAAGGCTATGTCATCGTGTCCGAAGACGGCATGATCGCCGATGCGACGGGTGTCATGCCACCTTCTCTCGTCGTCCCGGCAGATCAGGCATTCTTCGAGCGCGGACTCGACCGTGCGGACGTGGTTGTTCACGGCCGCCATTCGCAGGAGAGCCACACAAACTCCGCGCGCCGCAAACGCATCATCCTGACGCGCAGCGTCTCCGCACTGAAGGAAGGCCCCGCGCCCCTTTCGGTGTATTGGAACCCGGCCGGCGCATCGTTCGAGCAGGCTCTCGCCATGCTCGGCGTTTCGAGCGGCCTTGCCGGCATCATCGGCGGAACCGAGGTGTTCGGCCTCTTCCTGCCACGCTATGCGGCGTTCCACCTGACGCGCGCCGCAGGCGTGCGCCTGCCTGGCGGACGCCCGGTCTTCCCGCAAGTTCCGGCCTGCACGCCAGATGAGGTGCTTCTCGGGCATGGCCTTCGCCCCGGGCCGGCACAGCGACTTGATGCCGCCAGGGACGTCAGCGTCGTTACCTGGGAACCAATGGCCAGGACTGGCGTTGGGTGAGCTGACACTCACCGGATTTGAGCAATGCCCCGCAATACCTTGTATCTGCTGCTCGGCGCCCTCGTCGTCGCCACAGCTGTTCTCGGCTATGCGCTCTATCAGGAGCGCGAGAAGAAGGATGGCCTCGAAATCAGCATCGGCCAGCGCGGAATATCAGTCGAGAAAAAATAGGGTGACGCGGCTTTAAAATCCGTCATCATTAGTGTGACCGATTCGATCACGCGGGCCGGCAACTGGGTGTTGTGGTTGGGGGCCGACCCGAACGACGTTCCTCCCGCGTGGCGTATCAACTTCAGGCGGCCGCAAGGCCGCCTTTTTCATCACCGCGTCCGGCGCTGTGGCGTTCGGGTCGCGCCGCCTAATAGCGGAGATCTGCCGCCTGCGGCTCAGGCCGCTCCACCGGACTCGCGTGCGCCTTTCCGAGCGCAAACAGGATCAGCAGCCCGCCGACAATCGACAGATTCTTCAAGAAGTGCTCCAGCTGATTGGTGCGCTCGTCCCCGGCAAGATTCCAGAAGTCGTGGAAATAGTAGGTTGCCAGAGCCGTGAACAGGATCAGCGCGAAGCTCGCAAGCCGGAGCCCGATATTGGCGGCGATCATCAATCCGCCGACGACTTCCACCACGCCCGCCGTCACCGCGAGCCATTGCGGGACCGTCATGCCGGTCGCGGTTTCGATCTGCAGCGTGTAGTCGGCAATGTTGGCTGGCAGGAAGCCTGCGAGAAACGCGGGCAACGTCACCTTTGTCACGATGTAATCGGCGGTGGGGCCGATGGCCATGAGCTTGATGGTGCCTGAATAGATGAAGATCGAGACCAGTGCGAGCCGTCCCAGGCCCAAAAGACCGCTCATGCGCCCCCCTCCCCGCATCGACCGAAGCCAAACCCCTCGACCGCGGGTTCTAAGCCAGCGCAGCGCGTTTTGGAATGGTCTATTCAGGCAGGCTAGGGCTTGTCCTTGCCTGATTTCACGGCCGGCTTCGCCGCGCTTGCGGATTCGCCCTTCGCCGGTTTGCTCGCCGCCTTAGTCTTCGGCGCGCGGCGGACGACAGGCGCTCTATCCTTGATCTCCACAACCAGAGCCCGGATTTCCTTGGTTCCCTCATTGGCGAGCGCCGTGGTCTGGGAGGGCAGCCAGAGCGCCTCGCCGGCCTTGAAACTCATCTCGTAGGGCGTGCGGCCCGGCGGCACGAAAACGAGCGTCCCGTCGGTCAGCGAGTATACGAAGCTGTTCGGGTGCTGGGTCGCCTCGGTCTTTGCACCCGGCTTCAGACGCATTTCGACGACCTTGATTTGCGCGTTTTCCAGCAGCGGCTTCGGTGTGCCGTCCGCCCCGCCCGGTCCGGCCGATTGGGCGGTTGCAGCCGCCGTCGACATCAGCACGGCGATTGCGGGAACCCAAAGCTGCTTCATCGCGATTTCTCCTGCCTTCGGCGCACGGGAAAGGCGCGTCCGTTGTCGCCCGAACGACCGATTCCGACAATGCGGGTGATGGAAAGCGCTATCCGCCTGCAAAAAGCGGGGATTTCATGTCCGAGCGGACCCTCACCCGGCAGCCGCAGCGGCGAGCGGGCTCGCAGGCGAGGCATAGGCGCTTGCCGGGGGCTCGCGCCTGGCATCCGTGGCCTCAATGAGCCTGCGGAACGAGCTGCCCGGGAGCGGCGGGGCGAACACATAGCCCTGCGCCAGCTTAATGCCGTGGTCGCGCAGGGCCACGACCTGCTCGAAATTCTCCACGCCTTCGGCCACGATCTCCATGCGCATGTTGCGCGCGAGATCAACCAGCGTCCCGATGATGGTCGTGGAGTTGCTGTCGCGTCCCAGCGCATCGATGAAGACCTTGTCGATCTTGATGATGTCGACGCCGAGCTTGAGCATGTAGGACAGGCCCGAATGGCCCGCCCCGACATCGTCCATCGCGACCCGCACGCCGAGCCCCTGCAGAGCGGCGATGATACGGCGCGCCGAGGTAAGATTGTCGAGCGGCTGGCGTTCCGTGATTTCAAGGACGACCTGTGACATCTGCATCTGGCTGCCCTCGAAAATCTCCTGCACGTCCGTCACAATCTGATCGTCCACGAAATGGGCGGCGCTCAGGTTGAAGCCCAGCCGCAAGTGCGGTCGCGTGGCGAGGACGGGGCCCATTTCGTCGCGCACCGCACGCATCATGCTGCGCGTCATGTCCACGATAAGCCCGCTCGATTCCGCCAGCGGAATGAAGGCGGCCGGCGGCACAACGGTCCCGTCGCGCTTGCGCCAGCGCATGAGCACTTCGGCCGCCGCAAGCTGCCCGCTGCCGATGTCGATGATCGGCTGATAATACGGGATGAATTCTCCCGCGGCGATCGCACGCTCGATCTCGTCGACCGGATTGTTCCGGCGGCGCGCGGGAAGCAGAAACAGAAAGGCGATGATGGCGAGGACGACGGCGGCGCTCACGGCAAGGGCGAGCATATTCAGTTCGCTGCGCTGCGTATCGATGCTCGACAGCGGCATCGACATCGTGACGCCAAGGCCGTATTGCGGCGATAGCTGCGAACTGACGAAACGGTCCGCCGAGCGGCCCTCGACCGTCGCGGTGCGGCCGTCGACAAAGGCGCCGTCCGCGAGCGACATCCGCATATTGGCGGTCACCGGCGCGCCCTGCATCGTCGTCTGCGGAATGAGCAATTCGGTCGGGATCAGGGCCGCGATGCTGTTGGGTCCGGTTGCAGCCGGACGGCGAATCCGCACGAAGCGCTGCCCGCGGTCTCCGATGCGGACAACGTCGAGCGCCAGGTTGGGCCGGACGGGAACGGTCTGGGACGCGAGCAGCGAGCGGTTGCCGACCGACGTTTCCATGTCGCTGCACAGCGTCTCGCCTTCCGGCGACACCAGCGAGAATTCCTTCACCGAACCGTTGGCGAAATTCGCGCGCTTGAGGGCCTCGACATGGTCGGGACGACAGGACGCGACGCCCAGCTCCGCCAGATCGTCCAGGGTGGCGATCGCGCGGCCGATCCGCGCCTCCGCCAGGGCGATGAACCTGCGGGCGGACGCGGACACCTCGTTCTCGCCCTGCCGCATGGCGAGGCCGTCGAGCAAATGGTAAAAGGCCAGCGTCGGCGCGCCGGCCAGCACCGCACCGACGACCATCGCAGCGATATTCTTGCCGATTGAAGACACGCCGACTCGCCCCGCCAATGGCTGAAACGGTGCGCTGCCTGTTGTAAAAGCAGGCTGAACTTTGCGCGTCCCGAGCCGCGATAATTCCCGTGCGCCGGCCGCTACCGGATGGCATGGTTATCGCAGCGTTAATCGGGCTTATCCCATGTTCAGAATTTGCAAATTCCTGATCCTGGCTGCCGCATTCGGCGCTCTCGGCTGCCTGCAGGCCGGCGCGCAGGCGCGCCTCGAAATCTTCGATGCGCATCTGCACTACAATCAGGAGCCCAATCCGTTCTACCCGCTCGACAAGGTGCTCGAAATCTTCTCCCGCAACGGCATAACCGGCATTCTCGCAACCAGCCGCCCCAACAAGGGCACCCATCAGCTCGTCGCGGCCGAGGCTCCCGGCTTGTGGGTGGTGCCGTTCATCAGGCCCTATCGCGTGCGGGCCGACATCCAGACCTGGTTCGACGATCCCACAATCCTCGATCTCGTCCAGGAGGAATACGAGCGCGGCTATTACCGCGGCATCGGCGAATTCCACATCTACGGCAAGACCGCGCGCAGCGAATGGGTCAAGAGGATCGTCGATTTCGCGGTGGAGAAGAACCTGTTTCTGCACGCGCATTGCGACGAGGAAGCGCTGCTGATCCTGTTCTCGCACAACCCGAAGGCACGCATTATCTGGGCGCATACCGGATTTTCGACCTCGCCCGCGCGCGTGGCCGAATTGCTGCGAACCTATCCCGATCTGTGGGGCGAGCTGTCCTATCGCAGCGGCATTGCCGACGGCTCCGGAAAGCTGTCGGATGAATGGCGCGACCTGTTCGCACGCCATTCCGACCGCTTCCTGATCGGCTCCGATACCTGGATCAACGAGCGCTGGTTCTCCTACGACGCCATCATGAACGGCTATCGCGCGTGGCTGGCGCAGCTTCCGCAGGATCAGGCCAGACGCATCGCGTCCGGCAATGCCGAGCGGCTGTTCGGTCCGCGCAAGTAGCGATCAGGGCTTTGCGACAATGTCGGCGATGAAGCGCGGCAAGGCGAAGGCAGCCCGGTGAACCTCCGGGGTCCAGTAGCGCGTGGGAAACCGACCCGCGGCGTCATATCGGTGCGCGAGCGTCTCCGGCGCTGTCTGCCGTAGCGCCGAATTGTCCGTCGCCCAGCCCATCGCCATGTGGCCGCCGATATAGGTCGGGATCGCCGCGACGTAGCAGGTACCCTCCGCCCAGAGTCTGCGGAATTTCGCGACGCTGTCCGCCAGCTCCCCAGGCTGGAAGAACGGCACGCCGTTCTGCGTCACCATGACGCCGCCCGCCTTCATGCAGCGCCTGCAGCCTGCGTAAAAATCGTCCGAGAACAGGACGGCGCCCGGCCCCTGCGGATCGGTGGAGTCCACAATGATGACATCGAAGCGCCGGTCGGTTTCCTTCACGAACCGAATGCCGTCGTCGATCACGAGATCGAAGCGCGGATCGGCCAGCACCGGACCGGTGAATTCCGGAAAATGCTCCCTGGAGAATTCGACCACGGAGGCGTCGATCTCGACCTGCGTGACATGCCCGACCGCCCTGTGCTTGAGCGCCTCCTCGGCAATCCCGCAATCGCCGCCGCCGACGATCAGGATATCCTCCGCCTTGCCGTGCGCCAGGATCGGCACATGCGTCATCATCTCGTGATAGATGAATTCATCCGCCGTCGTGACCTGCGTGGCCCCGTCGAGCATCAGGATCTTGCCGAAGCGCCGGTTCTCGAACAGCACGAGATGCTGATGGCCGGTCTGCATCTCGTAGAGCACGCGATCGGCCTCGTAGGCGATGCGAAAGCCGAGGTCGTCGAACAGCGTTTCGGAGATCCAGCGCTTCTCGGTCATGGGAGCCTCACGGCAATATCGTCCGCAACATCATGAGCAGGCCAGCCCGTCGAAAACGGCGCGAACGCCCTCTGGTCCGGGCATCCGCGCCGATGGTCATGCGCCCTCAAAACGTGAATGGCCGGGACACGCGCGTCGCGCGGCCCGGCCATGACGATGGGCCGTCAATGCAGGGCTCAGACGCCCTGCCCGCGCAGATGCTCGCTCACGGCGATCCGGCTCGGCTTGAACGCCTTGCGCAGCACCGGAACGCAGGCATCCGGGTTGGCGTTGCCGCACATGAACACATCGAGCGCAGCATAGCCGTGCTCGGGCCAGGAATGGATCGAGATGTGGCTCTCGGCCAGCACGGCCACGCCCGAGACACCGCCATTGGGCTCGAAATGATGCAGATGGATGTGCAACAGCGTCGCACCCGACGCCTCCACGCAGTCGCGCAGAGCCGCCTCGATATGAGCGAGGTCGTCGAGTTTCTTCGCGCCGTAGAGATCGATGATGAGATGCGCGCCGGCGCACCGCACCCCGTTCCTCACCACGAAATGATCGTTGCGTTCCTCGGACGATCCCTCGGAGGCGACGATCGGAAAATCCTTCTTTCGGGCGGTACCTGGGGTTCCCAAGCCCGTCCCCGATTGAAAGAGGGTGTTCTGGCGCATGGCCGAATCCTCCCAACCAGAGAGCGAACCCGAGAGACCGGCTTGCCGGCTCACGGAAAACGAATGCCGCCGAACCACCCCGAAACCGGAACGATTCAAACGGCAAGCGGGACATAACCACAACCTACCCCTTGATCAAGGGAAAATTTGAAGAATTCGTGAAGATCAGCCCTCGGTGAAGGCATCCGCCGCGCCGTGCGGAGCAGGGACTTGGCCGCTATTCATTGGCCCCGGGCGCAGGCCTGTGCCTCCGCCACGGCGATTGCCGTCATGTTGATGATCCCGCGCGTGGTGACGGTCGGCGTCAGGATGTGTGCCGGACACGCGGCGCCCATCAGGATCGGACCGACCGTAAGCGCGCCCGCGAGCACCTTCACCATCTGGTAGGCGATGTTGGCGGCATCGAGATTCGGCATGATCAGAATATTGGCCTCGCCCTTGAGGCGCGCATTCGGGAAGACGCGCTCGCGATCGCTCGCCGAAAGAGCGGAGTCGGCATGCATCTCGCCGTCGACCTCAAGCTCGGGATGCGAGGCGGCCAGAAGCTCGAAGGCCCGGCGCATTTTTTGCGCCGACGGCGTGTCGTAGGAGCCGAAATCGGAATGCGACACGAGCGCGATTTTCGGCTCCAGCCCGAAGCGCCGCACGTGGGTCGCGGCCATGATGGCCATTTCGGCGATCTCGTCGGCCTGCGGATCGGGCGTCACCTGCGTATCGGCGAGGAAATGCGCGCCCTTGCCGGTCAGCACGAGCGACAGGGCCGCATAGTCGCGCACGCCGGGCGCCAGCCCGATCACATCCCGGATGTTCTTCAGATGCGCCATGTAGCGGCCTTCGAGGCCGCAGATCATGGCGTCGGCGAGACCCAGCCGCACCGCGAGCGCGGCGATCACGGTGGCATTGGTGCGCACGATGGTGCGCGCGGCATGGGGCGTGATGCCGCGCCGCCCGGCGGCCTCGACATAGGCGTTGACGTATTCGCGGTAGCGCGGATCGTCGTCGGGATTGATGAGGGTGAAATCCTTGTCGGGCAGGATCGAGAGCCCGTAGCGTTCGAGACGCTGCTCGATCACGCCAGGCCGCCCGATCAGGATCGGCTGCGCGAGGCCCTCCTCGATCACCGTCTGCGTCGCGCGCAGCACCCGCTCGTCCTCGCCTTCTGCGAAGATCACCCGCTTGGGCGCGCTCTTTGCCTGCGCGAAGACCGGCTTCATGATGAAGCCGGAGCGGAACACGAAGCGCGTCAGCCGCTCCTCGTAAGTGTCAAAATCGTAGATCGGGCGCGTGGCGACGCCCGATTCCACGGCGGCGCGCGCCACGGCCGGCGCGATGCGCAGGATCAGCCGCGGATCGAACGGATTGGGGATGAGCGAGCCGGACCCGAAGGTCGGCGCCTCCCCGCCATAGGCGCGCGCGGCAATGTCGGAGGGCGCCTCGCGGGCAAGCTCGGCGATCGCCTCGACGGCGGCGCGCTTCATCGCCTCGTTGATCGTGGTCGCGCCGACATCGAGCGCGCCGCGGAAGATGTAGGGAAAGCACAGGACGTTGTTGACCTGGTTCGGATAGTCGGAGCGGCCGGTGCAGATCAGCGCGTCCGGCCGCGCCGCCAGCGCCTCCTCCGGCATGATCTCGGGCGTCGGATTGGCCAGCGCCATGATGAGCGGGCGCTTGCCCATGCGCCTGACCATGTCCTGGGTCAGCACGCCGCCGGCGGAGACGCCTAGAAACACATCGGCGCCGTCGATGATGTCCGCGAGCTTGCGGGCCGTCGTGTCCTGCGCGTAGGGCTCCTTCCAGCGGTCCATCAGCTTCTCGCGGCCCTTGTAGACAACGCCTTCAAGGTCGGAGACGAAGATGTTCTCGCGCCTCGCGCCCAGCGTGACAAGCAGGTTGAGGCAGGCCAGCGCCGCGGCTCCCGCGCCCGACACCACGATCTTGACCTTCGCAAGCTCCTTGCCGCTGAGCGCCAGCGCATTGCGCACGGCGGCGGCGACGATGATGGCGGTGCCGTGCTGGTCGTCGTGGAAGACCGGAATCTTCATCCGCGCCTTCAGTTGCTCCTCGACCTCGAAGCATTCCGGCGCCTTGATGTCCTCCAGATTGATTCCGCCGAAGGTCGGCTCGAGCGCGGAGATCACCTCGACCATGCGGTCGATCTCCGGCGCGTCGATCTCGATGTCGAACACGTCGATGCCGGCGAATTTCTTGAACAGGACCGCCTTGCCTTCCATTACCGGCTTGCCGGCGAGCGGGCCGATATTGCCCAGGCCCAGCACCGCCGAGCCGTTCGACACCACACCGACAAGATTCTGGCGCGCGGTAAGCTCCGCGGCCTCGGACGGGTCCGCCGCAATCGCCTCGCAGGCCGCGGCCACGCCGGGCGAATAGGCGAGCGCGAGATCGTGCTGCGTCCCGAGCGGTTTGGTGGCCTGGATTTCGAGCTTTCCCGGCTTCGGAAAGCGGTGATAGGCGAGCGCGGAGTTTTTCAGGTCCTCCGACAGCTTCGACATGACAGACGGCATTGCATTCCTCCCCGCCGGCGCTGGGGCTTGCGACGTTCGGCGCATCAGAGGCGTATCAAATATGAGCAAGGTATCAAGTGGGCGGCCGGATGGCGCGCAGCCGGCAGGCCGTGCGCTTCAGGTGAACTCGGCGCCTGAAATGATCAGGCTGACACCCACGCCGACGACCCCAAGTATTGCAACCGTCCAAGCCACCATACGCAGGCTGGTGAAATACGATCGCAGTCCCGTCTGATAGATCGTGTTCAGCCACAACAAAATTCCGACGAGCAGCACGGCGATGCCCGCAATCAGCACATTGGCTGCCGACGAAGACGGGTCGTACGGACGAATCGAAAGCCAGAGCCGATCAATCCAGGGGACGACCATATCGAGAACAATGAATGCACAACCCAGTGTAACGCCCGCACATACAACCGCGACCAGCTTCTGATAATCCTCTCCCGTCCGGTAGGGGTCGAGAAACAGAAGGATGCCGGAAATCAGCAGGATGAAGAAGAAGGTAATCCCGATCGTCAGCGCCATCGCCTCCGGGCGGATGTCTTGAGACATGTGTGCCTGTGCCAGCGCGATCAGCAGACCTGCAAAACTTCCTGTGAGAATGTTGCTGCCGCCGGGCAAGTCGGGCAATTGCCAGAAGGCAAATCCGACCTTATGCATCGCGCCGAAATACTCGGTCGCGAATTTCTGCAGCCGCCCGGGCAGGTCCTCTACCCAATCCTTGAGGCTCACGGTCGCAGTCTCAGGGTCCAGCTCTTCGAAAAATGAGCCGGACTCATGGCGGTGCCGTGATTGGTCACCTGCAACTGAAACGACTGCGCCTGTTCCGGAAAATCGGCATCGAACCCGACACATTGGGCGGCGCCCGGGCCGTGAGTGAAATTCAGGATCCACGACCGCACGTGCGAATAGCGGTTGGTCACCAGTTCATCGGCAGAGGCCTGTCGCGGGCCAAGAGCCCGGAACATTGTCACGAACAGACTTGGCTCGGGTTCGCCCAGCATACCCTGGAATGCAAAACTGGCTCGGCGCTCGATCGTATCGAGCGTTTCGAAATCCGGATGCCGCTGATGAAAATGAACGAGAAGGCAATGATTGCGACTGTTCTGCAAGTGAAAACGCTCGTAACCTGCGACGTGCAGGCGCGCGCATGCATTCATAACGCGGGCTGCCTCACGATGGCCGAGGCGTTTCCAATTGTTGTTGCGCAGTTGGACACGCTCTCTCCTCGCGTGGTTCGGCGCGCCTCGAAAAACATACTTGATATTCAGCAGGCTCGCCTGACCGGCATGCGAAGGCGTTGGACGGATATAGTAAAAGAACTTCTCGACATCCCGCACAATCTCGCCGCCGTCCTCCAGCCTGGTGATCCGCTGACTACCGTCGCGATAAAAGATTGAACCGGTTGGAGTGAACGTATTGACCAGCCCACTTTGCCCGAGCGCGTCGCAAAAGGTGCGTTCGTTCTCACTCGCGCCGGCCGTCGGCGGGACGAACGCCACGAGCGCGAACAGGCAGGAGACCCGCCAGCGCATGGTTTCTCCCCTTTTGGCCAATGCCCGAAAGGCTGCAATAACCCTATTATACTCGCATAGGTTTTACAACCGAAAGCTTGCAGGCATGGCACGTCGGGAGCGGAATTCGGCTACTTCTCGAAAAGAAAATCGATGTCGAGCCGGTCGACCAGGCGCCAGCCGAACTCCGCCATGCGCGGTATGACGACCTCGTCACGGCCGTCATAGGCCTCGATCTGGGCATAGCCCCGGTTGCGGCGGAACAGCCGCTCGCCGCCCGCCAGCGTCTCCATCTCGAAGCCCTCGACGTCCATCTTGATGTCGAGCGTCCGGCCCTCGATGCGCGCGACGTCGTCGATCGCCACCACCGGCACCTGATAGGCGTCGGGATGGCCCTCCTCAATGCGCGACTGTCCGCGATTGTCGTCGCCACCCTGCACGAGCATGGCGTAGCCCCGCTCGGCGCCGACGGCCGCCTCGTGCAGCTCGGTACGGTCCAGCAGATTGTTGATCAGGAGATTGGCCTTCAGATTGACAAGCGTGCGACGGTCCGGCTCGAACGCGATCAGTCGCTGCGCCAGCCTGCGGCGTCCGACGATGCAGGTATAGAGGCCGGCATGCGCGCCGATGTCGAGAAAGACATCCGGCCTGATGCGCTCGCAGGTCTTGATGAGACGGTCGATCTGCACCCATTCGAAAATGCGGATCGCCATCTCGTAGCCGATATGGTCGTCGAGCCGCACGATGAAGTCGGCGCCGAAATAGCGGCAACGATCAAAGATTTCCTCGCGGTCGCGGGCGAGCCTTAAGCGATGCTTCAAATTCACATAGCGCTTGAGGAAGCGGCTCGTCACGCGCGGCAGGAAGGGCGGCGGGACATAGGTCATGGATGCGTGAGGCGCCCGGTTTTTCCCGCCCGTTCTCGCGCAAGCGGGGACCCCGAATCGCAGGCTGGACGCGCGGTGATCCGGATTTCCGCTAGCGCGGGAACGAGCGGAGAATGGGCCCTTCCCGAGCGAGACATGTTCAGCTCTGCGGCAGCGCGAGCCGGATGTGCAATTCACGCAGTTGCTTGGGCGTGACCTCGGACGGCGCGCCCATCAGCAGGTCCTCGGCGCGCTGGTTCATCGGGAACAGCACCACCTCGCGCAGATTCTCCTCGCCGCACAGAAGCATCACGATGCGGTCGATACCGGGCGCGATGCCGCCATGCGGCGGGGCGCCGAGCGAAAGCGCGCGCAGCATGCCGCCGAATTTCTTCTCCAGCACATCCTCGCCATAGCCCGCGATGGCGAAGGCCTTCTTCATCACGTCGGGGCGGTGGTTTCGGATCGCGCCGGAGGACAGCTCCACGCCGTTGCAGACGATGTCGTACTGGAACGCCTTGATGCCGAGAATCGTGTCCCTGTCGTTCGGGTCGAGCGCAAGAAACCGGTCCAGCGGCATGTTCGGCATCGAGAAAGGGTTGTGGGAGAAATCGATCTTCTTCTCCTCCTCGCTCCATTCGTACATCGGGAAGTCGACAATCCAGCAGAACTCGAACCGGTCCTGAGAAATCAGTTTAAGCTCCTCACCCACTTTCGTGCGGGCGGTGCCTGCGAACTTCACAAAATCCTTCGGCTTGCCGGCGACGAAAAACACCGCGTCGCCCACGCCCAGCCGGAGCTGGTCGGCGATCTGCCTGGTGCGCTCCGGCCCGATATTCTTGGCGAGCGGGCCGGCGCCGCCCTCCTCGCCCTCACGCCAGAAGATGTAGCCGAGCCCCGGCTGGCCCTCGCCCTTCGCCCACTCGTTCATGCGGTCGGCAAAGGCACGGTTGCCGCCCTTCGGCGCCGGGATCGCCCACACTTCTACCGTGGGATCGGCCGCGATCATGCCGGCGAAGACCTTGAAGCCCGAACCGCGGAATGCCTCGGTGACGTTCTGCATCCTGAGCGGGTTGCGCAGATCCGGCTTGTCGGTGCCGTAGAGCCGCATCGCCTCGGCATACGGGATCATTGGAAATTTCTGCGTCACCGGCTTGCCGCCGCCGAATTCCTCGAACACGCCGCGCAGCACCGGCTCCACTGCGTTGAATACATCGTCCTGCGTGACGAAGCTCATCTCGATATCGAGCTGATAGAATTCGCCGGGCGAACGGTCGGCGCGTGCATCATCGTCGCGGAAACAGGCCGCGATCTGGAAATAGCGATCGAAGCCCGACACCATGATGAGCTGCTTGAATTGCTGCGGCGCCTGCGGCAGCGCGTAGAATTTCCCCGGATGGATGCGCGACGGCACGAGATAGTCGCGTGCGCCTTCCGGCGAGGAGGCGGTCAGGATCGGGGTCTGGAATTCGAAGAAGCCGCCCTCCTTCATGCGGCGGCGGATCGAATCGATGATCGCGCCGCGCTTCATGATGTTCCTGTGCAGCCGCTCGCGGCGCAGATCGAGGAAGCGATATTTCAGCCGCGTCTCCTCCGGATATTCCTGATCGCCGAACACGGGCATCGGCAATTCGCCGGCCGGCCCCAGCACCTCGATCTCGGTCGCGAAGACCTCGACCATGCCGGTCGGCAGATCGGGGTTCTCGGTGCCCGCGGGACGGGCGCGCACCTTGCCGTCCACCCGCACGACCCATTCGGCGCGCAGTTTCTCGGCTTCCTTGAAGGCCGGACTGTCGGGATCGGCGACGACCTGGGTCAGCCCGTAATGGTCGCGCAGGTCGATGAACAGGAGCCCGCCGTGATCCCGGATGCGGTGGCACCAGCCCGACAGCCGGACGGTCTCCCCGATCTGCTCCGGCCGGAGCGCGCCACAGGTCCTGGTGCGATAGCGATGCATGGGCGTCTCGATGAGGCCCCGCCGGGGGGCAAAATGGTGCGGAAACGGGGTGATTCAGAGCGCCGGACAAGCACATGGAGGGGGTTTTTTGTCAAGGCGCGGGGCCTGAACCGACCTCGCGCACTGCGCGACAAAGCTCGACGGCCTCAATGACCTGAACCAATTCATGTCCCTCGCCATCCCGACCATCGTGACGCTGCTCGCCGCGGCCTTCTTCCTGACGCTGGAGCGCGTGCGGCCGGGCCGCGACTTGCCGAATGCGCCGGGCTGGTATGGCCGCGCGATCCTCGTCAACCTGTGTCAGGTCGCGATCACGCTTGCCACCAACAAGCTCTGGATTGCGCTGTTCGCGGGCGCCTCGCTGTTTCGGCTCTCGGCGCTGACCATGCCGATCCTCGAAGGTTTCATCGGCTGGTTCGTCGGCACATTCGTCTTCTACTGGTGGCACCGCATGCGCCACCTTCCCGGCTTCTGGCAGATCTTTCACCAGGTGCATCACTCGCCCGCGCGGATCGAGGCGCTCACCTCGTTCTACAAGCATCCGCTCGAAATTCTCGCCGACTAGATGCTCGCCGCGATCGTGCTCTATCCCCTGCTCGGCTGCTCGCTCGAAGGCGCGCTGTGGTTCAACTGCTTCGCGGCGACCGGCGAGTTTTTCTATCATTCGAATTTCCGCTCCCCGCGCTGGCTGAAATATGTCATCCAGACCCCGGAGTTGCACTCGGTCCATCACGAGCGTGACGTCCATCGCTACAATTTCTCCGACCTCCCGATCTGGGACCGGCTGTTCGGCACCTACCGGGACGCCGATTCGTTCCGCCCCGTCTGCGGCTTCCCGCGCCACAATGAGCGCAAACTCGGGGCTATGCTGATTTTCCGGGACGTCTACGACGATTGACGAGGGCTCGGAGCCCGGCATTCCACCCTCGACAGCGGCGTCCCGATCTGCACATTCTCCCCGGTCAGAACACGCACGCTGAAGAACAATGTCCACATCGGCGAAGAAGGCCGCTCCCACGCCCGACGCCCACCCAGCACCTGCCACCCGGATGACAACGGGCGAGGCGACCGTCGCTGCGCTTCTCGCGCACGGCCTCGACACGATCTACGCCCTGCCCGGCGTCCACAACGACCACCTGTTCGATGCGCTCTACAAGTCCGCGAACCGCATCCGCACGGTGCATACGCGGCATGAACAGGGCGCCGCCTATATGGCGCTCGGCGCCGCGCTCGCGACCGGACGGCCGCAGGCCTACACCGTCGTGCCCGGGCCGGGTCTGCTCAATTCCGGCGCAGCCCTCCTCACCGCCTATGGGATGAACGCCCAGGTGCTGGCGCTGATCGGCGAAATCCCGCAATCGGGCATCGGCCGCAGCCTCGGCTTCCTGCACGAAATCCGCGACCAGGCCGGCATTGTCGAGCGGCTTGTCGATCACGCCGCGCGCATCACCCGGCCGGCCGAGGCGCCGCGTCTCATCGCCGATGCGTTCCGCGCGATGGCCTCGGGCCGGCGCGGGCCGGCCGCGCTCGAATGCGCGATGGACGTCTGGGGCCGCACGGAGCCGGTGCCAGCCATTCTTCCGCCGGAGCCGGTCGATCCGCTGCCGATCGACGACGACGCCGTGCTTGCGGCAGCAAAGATCATCGGCTCCGCGAAGAATCCCCTGATCGTGGTGGGCGGCGGCGCGATTGACGCTTCCGAGGAAGTGACCCTGCTTGCCGAGATGCTGCAGGCCCCGGTCGTGTCCTGGCGCCGCGGTCATGGCGTCATCGATGGCCGCAATCCGCTGCGGGTGTCATTGCCGCTCGCGCACGACATGTGGCGCGAGGTCGATGTCGCGATCGGCATCGGCACGCGCATGCTGATGCAGTTGCGCGAATGGGGCACCGACGGCGACCTCAGGATCGTGCGCATCGACAGCGACCCCGAAGAACCGGATCGCCTCGTGAGGCCGGCCGCGGCCGTGACCGGCGATGCGGGGCCGGTGCTGAGACGCCTGCTGGATGTCCTTCCCGCCCACAATGCGCGAAGGCCGTCGCGCGCGGAGGAGATGAAGGAGCGCCAGGCGCGCATGGGCCGGCGGCTCGCAAAGCTCGCGCCGCAGATCGCATTTCTGGACGCCATCCGCGCGGAATTGCCGGAGGACGGCATTTTCGTCGACGAGGTCACGCAGATCGGCTTCGCGGCAAGGCTCTGCCTGCCCGTCTACAAGCCGCGCACCTTCCTCTCGCCCGGCTATCAGGACAATCTCGGCTGGGGCTACGCGACCGCACTCGGCGCGCAGCATGCGCGGCGCGACGTGCCTGTGCTGTCGATCGCGGGCGACGGCGGCTTCATGTATGCCGCCAACGAGCTCTCGACAGCGATCTGCCACAAAATCCCTCTGGTCAATGTGGTCTTCAACAACAACAGCTACGGCAACGTGAAACTGATCCAGGACGTGAGCTATGGCGGACGCAACATCGCGGTCCAGCTCGCCAACCCGGATTTTGTGCGCTTTGCGGAAAGCTTCGGCGTCGCCGCCGAGCGCGCCGACGGGCCGGCGGAGCTGCGCGCGGCGCTCAGGCGCGCCTTTGCGCGCCGCGACGGCCCGACGCTGATCGAGGTGCCGGTCGGTCCGATGCCCTCGCCGTGGGAGTTCATCCACATGCCGCGGGTGCGGGGCGCGTGATGACGGCATCGGCTCACATGCCCCAGGCGCACGGCCATGCGGCCGACCTGATCGTGACGACGACCGATCTCGCCGCCGCCTGCGCGCGGCTGGCGCGGCATCCCTTTGTCACGGTCGACACCGAATTCCTGCGGGAATCGACCTATTATCCGCAGCTCTGCGTGCTGCAGATGGCGAGCCCCGACGAGGCGGTCGTCGTCGACGCGCTTGCGCCCGACATCGATATCTCGCCCTTCTTCGCGCTGATGGCGGACGAGCGTATCGTCAAGGTGTTTCACGCCGCGCGGCAGGATATCGAAATCGTCTGGCATCGCGCAGGCCTCATTCCGCACCCGATTTTCGATACCCAGGTTGCGGCGATGGTGCTGGGCTACGGCGATTCCATTTCCTACGACCAGCTGGTGCAGCGCATCACCGGCGACATGCTCGACAAGTCGAACCGGTTCACCGACTGGACCCGCCGGCCGCTGAGCAAGGCGCAGCTCGACTATGCGGTGTCGGACGTCACGCATCTGCGCGACGTCTATCACAAGCTGCTCGCCGATCTCGGCCGGCTCGGCCGCCCCAACTGGGTCGACGCGGAGATGGCGATCCTCACCTCGCCCGCCACCTATCGCATGGACCCCGAAAACGCCTGGCAGCGGCTGCGCACCCGCGTGCGCAAGCCGAAGGAGCTGGCGGTCCTGATCGAGGTTGCAGCCTGGCGCGAGCAGGAAGCGAAGATGCGCGACATTCCGCGCCAGCGCGTGCTGAAGGACGACCTCGTCATCGACATCGCCGTGCAGCAGCCCGCCACGATCGAACGCCTCGCCACGTTGCGCTCGCTGCCCAAGGGCTTCGAGCGCTCCAAGCTCGGGGCCGAAATCCCCGCGCTGGTGAAGAAGGGGCTCGCGCGCGACCCGAAATCGCTGCCGTCGCTGGAACGCAAGAAGCCTGTGCCGAATGGCGCGGCGACCGTCGAGCTGCTCAAGGTCCTGCTGCGCATGACGTCGGAAAGCCACGGCGTTGCGGCCAAGGTGGTGGCGACGATCGAGGATCTCGAAAGCATTGCCGCCGACGACGAAGCCGATGTGCCCGCGCTCAAGGGCTGGCGGCGGGAATTGTTCGGCGAGAAGGCGCTGGCTCTCAAGCACGGGCATCTCGCGCTCGCCATCGACAAGGGGCGCGTCACCACCATCGAGTGGAAATAGGCCCGCTCTACGTCACCAGCAACGGCTCGCGGCCGATCAGCCGCGCCAGCTGCCGCAGGCGTGTTGCGACGCGGTCGCCCGCCAGCGGCGCATATTTGCCCGTCATCCTGAGGACCAGCTTGCCGCGTTCTACGCGCATCGGCGTGTTGGGCAGGACGCCCGACATCGAGGCCGACACCATATAGGCGACGCGCAGGGCCCCGCCGAGGACGCGGGCGCGATCGAGAATGCGGCTGGTGGCGAGTTCGCGCAGCCGCGGCGAGAGATCCTCCGACACCAGCCCGACATGCCGGTAGAACACCGCCATTGCGAGATAGGCCCGGCCCGGGTGATCGACCGCCACGAAATCGGCGTGCGAAATCAGATTGAGCGCCTGCTCGCCGCGATAGTCCGGATGCGTCCGCCAGCCGATATCCGCGATCAGGCAGGCCGCGTGACGCAGCCGCTTTTCGCTGGCGGTCTCATCGATGCCCGACGAGGCCATGAAGCGGTCGGTCCATGCAATGAGTTCCTCGCCATGCCTGGGCACCCTGGAACGCAGCAGATTGATATTCCGCGCCGCCGCGATCAGGGCGTCCTTCGAGCGCTCGCGTTCGCCGAGCATGGAATAGAGCAACCCCTCGCGCACGCCGAGCGCGGAGATCACGACATTGTCCACTTTCGAGCGGCGCACGACATGTTCGAGGACGAGCGCGGCATAGCCGAGCAGCGGCCGGCGGGCGGTCGCCACAACCTCCACCTGCGCCAGCGATTCCGGCGCGACCCGCCGCACGAGTTCGCAGAACTCGATCGCGTCCTTCGCGCGCAATGTGTAGCCGTGCATGACATGCAGCGGGTATCCCACCTGCGCCATGTGCAGGCGCGCCAGGGCGCGCCACGCGCCGCCGACCGCATAGAAGGTCCGGTTCTTGCCGAGCGACAGGGGCGGCGCCTTGGCGAGCGCGGCTTCGACAATTTTCTCCGCCTTCTTCAGCGACTTGCCGGCCGAATCCTGCAGCGCCAGGCCGCCGAGCGGCAGCGTGATGCCGGGCCTGATGCGGTGGCCGTGCACATCGACCAGCTCCAGCGAGCCGCCGCCCAGGTCGCCCACGATGCCGTCGGGTCGATAGAAGCCGGAGACGACCCCGAGCGCCGACAATTGCGCCTCGTGCCGACCCGACAGCACATCGATGCGGGTGCGGCAGATTCGTTCCGCGTCGCGGATGAAGGCCGGACCGTTGCGGGCATCGCGACAGGCGGCCGTCGCAATTCCGAGCACCCGCTTGACCTGCAAGGTGTCGCAGAGCGCGCGAAAGCGCTTCAGCGCGATCGTTGTCGTCTCGACCGCTTCGGGCGCCAGCAAACCCTTGGACTGCACCTCGCGGCCGAGACCGGCCAGCACCTTCTCGTTGAAGATCGGCGTCGGGCTGCGGGTCAGTCCCTCATAGACCACAAGGCGGACGGAATTGGAGCCGATATCGATGACCGCAATCGGCGGCCCGTGATCCAGGCGGCCTTTCGGAGAATCCTTCTTGCGCGCCGGCGCCTTCTGTTGCGCGCGCGGCGTCTCCCTGCCGCTACTTGCTTCGGTCCTGACGGCGCGAAAGCCGGCGCGGAGTAGCCCCAGGGTCCTTGAGAGATTTTCCACGTCCCGACAGGCTCGGATTGGTCATGAAGTATTCTTGGGCATTGACTGATTCGTCGCCCTTCTCCGGCTTTATGCGCACCGCGCTGCCATCCGGCAAGACCCTCCAGCTCTGCTGATTGTCGGCGATGTTGACAACCATGATCTGGTCCAAAACCTGCTCGTGCACGGTCGGGTTCACGATCGGGCACAGAACCTCGACGCGCCGGTCGAGATTGCGCGGCATCATGTCCGCCGAGGAGATATACACGGCGGCTTGCGGGTGCGGCAGGCCATATCCGGACGCGAAGCAGAAGATGCGGGCGTGTTCCAGGAACCGTCCGACGATCGACTTGACCCGGATATTCTCGGACAGGCCCTTCACGCCGGGACGCAGGCAGCAGATACCGCGCACGACCAGTTCGATCGGAACGCCGGCGCGCGAGGCCTCGTAGAGCGCGTCGATAATACCCGGATCGACCAGCGAATTCATCTTCATCCAGATGCCGGCCGGCCGCTTCGCCTTGGCATGCTCGATTTCCTGCTCGATGTGATCGAGGATGCGCTTGCGCAACGTCACCGGCGACACCGCCATCCTCTCGAGCTCGGCGGGTTCCGCATAACCCGTGATGAAGTTGAAGATGCGCGCGACGTCGCGCGCGATGACCGGGTCGGTGGTGAAATACGACAGGTCGGTATAGATGCGCGCCGTGATCGGATGGTAGTTGCCGGTCGCGACATGGACGTAGGATGCCAGCGCGCCGCGCTCGCGGCGCACGACCAGCGACAGCTTGGCGTGCGTCTTCAGCTCGATGAAGCCGTACACGACCTGCGCGCCGGCGCGCTCAAGATCGCGCGCCCAGCGGATATTCGCAGCCTCGTCGAACCGCGCCTTGAGCTCGACGAGGGCTGTCACGGACTTTCCCGCCTCCGCCGCGTCGATCAGAGCGCGGACAATCGGGC
>JACAEG010000119.1 GCA_013388965.1 Pseudorhodoplanes sp.
CGAAGCCGCGCGCACCCGAGCCTACCATGCGGCCGATGCAACTCCCCTCGCGACGGCCGAACTCGCCGCTCTTTCGCCGAATGCCATCGCCGACTTGCGATTGAGCTTGCACCCCTCCATCGAGACGATCCGTTCGCGACACGCCATCGTGACGATCTGGGCGATGAATTCCGGCGAAGTCGAGCTTGGCGCGCTCGATACCGACATCCCCGAGGACGCGCTGGTGTCGCGGCCGGATCAGCAGGTTCTGGTACGCAAGCTGCCTGCCGGGAGCGCGGCTTTCCTGCAGGCATTGGCTGACGGACTCACATTGTCACAGGCGGCGGAAGCCGCAATTGCTGAAAACGCAGGCTTCGACCTGACATCGAACCTCGTCGCCCTGTTTGCCTCCCGCATCGTCACCGCTGTCCGCCTTCCCCCGTCACACGAGGACGCTCCATCATGACCGACATGCCGCTTGCCAACCGTGCCGAGACCGGCCTTGCCGGACTGATCAACCGCTCGATCGCCCTCATGGATGCGATCCCTTACTGGTTCGTCGCGCTGGTCGCGCGGATTTCCATCGGCGCCGTGTTCTGGCAATCGGGCCAGACCAAGCTGGATGGCTGGCATGTGTCCAGTGCCGCGATCGAATTGTTCACATTCGAGTACAAGTTGCCGCTGATCGATCCTGTGATCGCGGCCTATCTCGCAGCGTTCGCGGAGCATGTCTTTCCGGTGCTGCTCGTGCTCGGCCTCGCCACACGCTATGCCGCGCTGGCGCTGCTGGGCATGACGCTGGTGATCGAGATTTTCGTCTATCCCGACGCCTGGCCGACGCATGGCACCTGGGCGACGTGCTTCCTGCTGCTGATGATGAAGGGTCCGGGCCCCGTTTCCCTCGATCATTTGCTCGCGCGCCGGCGTCCCGCATAACCTGCAGTTTTTCGCAGCAGAACTGTTCGGTATCGGCGGAACCCATCGCCGCTGACGGCGTTGCCGTGTCCGGCCCTGTTCCAACCCCTGGCCGGTGGTCCCCGCTGCATGACAGTTCCTCAGATCGCCGCTTTTGCCATCCTCGCCGCGATGATGGCGATGTTCGTCTGGGGGAAGCTCCGCTACGACCTCGTCGCCCTGCTGGCCCTGCTCGCGGCGGTGCTGACCGGGATCGTCCCCTACGACAAGGCCTTCTCGGGTTTTTCCGACGACATCCTGGTGATCGTGGCGAGCGCGCTGATTCTCAGCGCGGCGGTCGCCCGCTCGGGTCTCATCGAGACGGCGCTGCGGCCGATATCCGGCTTCCTGCAGACCACGACCGTGCAGGTGGCCGCGCTGACCGCCACTGTCGCGGCCTTGTCCCCCTTCGTGAAGAATATCGGCGCGCTGGCGATGCTGATGCCGGTCGCATTCCAGCTCGCGCGCAAGCACGGCACGCCGCCCTCCGCACTGCTGATGCCGATGTCCTTCGCCTCGCTGCTCGGAGGCATGATCACCCTGATCGGCACCTCGCCCAACATCATCGTCTCGCGCGTGCGCTCGGAAATCGTCGGCGAGCCGTTCTCGATGTTCGATTTCGCGCCCGTCGGCGTGCTGCTGACGGCGGGCGGGATCATCTTCCTCGCCTTCGGCTGGCGGCTCCTGCCGGAACGCAAGGGCACGGTATCGATGGACGCGGCCTTCAATCTCGAGGGCTACACGACCGAAGTCACTATTCCGGAGGAGACGCCCTTCGCCGGCAAGACCGTCAAGGAGCTCGAGGCGATCGGCGACGGCGAGGTGGAAGTGCTCGCCATCCTGCGCCGCCGCCAGCGCAACTCCTCCCCGTCCGGCGCGATGAAGCTGCGCGCGAACGACACTCTGATCCTGCAGGGCGAGCCGGCCGCGCTGGAGCGGATCGTGGCGGAGGCGAAGTTCAAGCTGGTGCGAGACGAATCCGCCCAGGAGATCGATACGCCGAAGGACGATATCGGCGTGATGGAGGCGATCGTCACGCCGGAATCGCCGCTCGTCGACCGCACGCCCTCGCAGCTTCGGCTGCACGACTTCTACCAGGTCAACCTGCTGGCGGTGAGCCGCAGCGGGCGGCGCATCGCGCATCAGCTGCGCTCGCTGAAATTCGCGCCCGGCGACGTGATCGTGCTGCAGGGCGATCTCAAGGCCATGCCGGAGACGCTCGGCGAATTGCGCTGCCTGCCGCTCGCGGAGCGCGGCCTCGCGCTCGGACGCGGCCGCAAGCGCTACGTGCCGGCGCTGGTGCTCGCAGCCGCGATGGGCGTCGTCGCAACCGGATTGCTCCCGGTTGCCATCGCCTTCTTCGCCGCTGCCGTGGCGCTGCTGCTGCTGCGCGCGCTGTCGCTCAAGGAAGCCTATGACGCCGTCGAATGGCCGATCCTGATCATGCTCGGCGCGCTCATTCCGGTCTCCGACGCGCTGCGCACGACAGGCGGCACCGACCTCCTGGCCGGATGGCTGGCGCAGGCCGCCGGCGCGCTGCCGGCCCTGGGCACGCTCGCGCTGATCATGGTGGCGGCGCTCGCCGTGACTCCGTTTCTGAACAATGCCGCGACCGTGCTGGTCATGGGCCCGATCGCGGCGACCTTCGCGGAAAGCCTCGGCCTCGCGCCCGACCCGTTCCTGATGGCGGTCGCGGTGGGGGCGGCGTGCGACTTCCTCACGCCGATCGGCCACCAGTGCAACACGCTGGTGATGGGCGCGGGCGGCTACCGCTTCTCGGATTACTGGAAGCTCGGCCTGCCGCTCTCGATCTATGTCGTGATCGCCGGCACGCCGCTGATCGCGCTGTTCTGGCCGCTGGTGGCGCGCTGAGCGCTAGCCTGTCTGCCCCTGCGGCTCGATCACCGTCCCGGACATCGGCTCGATCAATGCGATCCGGTCCTGCACGCGCTTCACGCCCGGAATATTCTCGGCCATGACCTTGAGCGCCTCGCGCACGCGATCGTCGAAAATCGCGCCGGAAAAGGTAACCACGCCGTCATGCACGGCGACATCGACCGAAGCGCGCGGCGCCCATTTTTCCCTGTCCATGCCGGCCAGGATCTTCTCCCGGATGGTGGCGTCGCCATGCGGCATGTCGCTCGCCTTCAGCGACGCCGCCGCGAGCGCGCGGATCAGGTTCGCCCGCGTGACGATGCCGACAAGCGTCTTGCCGCTGACCACCGGCACGCGCTTGATTCCGTAACGCTCCATCAGATCGACGATCTTGTCGACAGGCGTGTCCTCGGTCGCGGTGCGGACCTCGCGCGTCATCACCTCGCGGACCTTGCGGCCCGTTTCATGCACATATTCCTGCGCGAGCGCACCCGGACCCATCAGGAACTCGATCCAGCGCGGCGATCGGACCTTCGTGCCCGTCTCGACCCGGCGAAGCAGATCGCCCTCGGTGATGATGCCGACGAGATGTCCGCCGGCATCCGTCACCGGCAGTCCGCTGATCCGCTTCATCAGCATCAGGCGGATCGCGGTCAGGATCGAGGCATCCTCCTCGATCGTGACCACGCCCCTGGTCATGACATCGCGCGCCTTCATTGCGGTTCTCCGGCCTGTCGGCGCGGATTGTTACGCGCCCCGGGACCGCTCGGCAACCGAACAGGTGTTCACTCCCAGGATGCTGTAAGCCGGACAATAGCCGACCAGCGCAGTCAGGATCGGCACAATCCCGATCCAGCCCACCCAATTCCAGCCGGTATCCGAAAAACCGAACTTGAGAGCATAGGCGACCAGAACAAGGCCGATCACCACGCGCACCAATCGATCAATCAGTCCCATATTCGCCTGCATGTTTGGCCTCCCCTTCACTCCGCAGCCGCGGCCGCGCGCGGACCTGCTCCGTGCCGCCGGTGCGACGGCGCCAGATCGCCGTCGACGTCAACGCCGACTTCGCGCCGCCACGAGGTCATGCGTTCGAGTGCAACCAGCACCACCACAATAATCGCGGCGAGCGCCAGCGCGCCCTGCCAATACGGAATGCCGATCATGTCGCTCAGGACCAGCTTCGAGCCGCTCTGGCCCAGAAATGTTCCGGACAGCACCGGCTGCGCGTAGGAATAGGCGACGGCCCCGAACAGGCCGCCCACCAGCGTGAATATTGCATCGCGATAGCCCGCCCCGATTTGCGCCAGTGTCGTGCCCGGGCAGGCTCCCGCCATCGCGATGCCGACGCCGAGGACGAGGCCGCCCACGGCGTCCGCGGCATAGGCTGCGGCCTTGGGCTGCAGCTTCACAAGGCCGAAGCCGTTGAGCGCGGCCAGCACGACCGCGCCTGTCGCCACGGCCGTGAGAAAGATTTTCAGCATGAGGAAGTTGCGAAGCTGCATCTGGCCGACGATCACGCCGGGCTCGAAGACGCGCGACTTTTCCAATGCGAAGCCGAAGGCGATGCCCATCGCCAGTCCGGTCAGGATTGCGAGTTCAAGTGACATGACCAGTCTCCCTTCGGTCCACGCTACTAGATGCGTCGCATCGTCAGCATCGCGGTGGCGATGCCGCCGGCAAACATCGCCGCAACCGCCACCATCGAGACGACCGCGAGCTGCGCCGTGCCGGAAAGGCCGTGCCCGCTGGTGCAGCCATCGGCGATGCGCGCACCGAGCAGCATGAAGAAGCCGCCGGCGAACGCGACCGCGTAGCGATAGGCAGGCGATGCCGAGCCGAGCGCGCGCTTCCAGATCGGCGAGACGGGGTGGCGATGCGCGCCCGACAATTTCATCGAGAAGAAGGCGCCGACGGCGATCCCCACCACGAGCGCAACCTGCCACCAGTTCTTGCCGGTCGCCGCGATGTGGCGGGACACGTAATCGATGCGCAGGATCGACGGATCGACGAACGATGCGATGAGCCCGCCGATCGTGACATAGGAGGACGAGGCTCCGAGCGCAGTCTCGATCAGCAGGAATGCCGGGATTTGCAGAAGCCCGATCACCACGCCCGCAACGTAGGGCGACCAGGCCTTGTCGAACAGCGAAGGCATGAGTGTCATCTCCTTAAAACAGCGCAATGAGCCGAATTCCCTACCTTCGGCCCCAGCCCCATCCAGCGTGGCGTCCGCGCGGTCCGATACGGTCCAGAGTCTTCTTCTGATCGTCGTTCAGCGTCGCATAGAAGGCGTCGAAGGCCGGGCGCACGGTCTTGACCGCCTGCAGCATCGCCTCCATGCGCTTCTCCATGAAGGCGAGACGCTCTGCGGACGAATCCGGCACATCGGCCGGGCAAGATGCCGAAATCGTTTCGGCGGCCTTCCTCGAGGCCTCCTGGTAGGCCTTGAGCGCAGCGCGCTGCGCGTCGTTCGGGGAGATCGCCTTCTCGATCTGCTCAAAGCGCCATTCGGCAAAGCCGGCCCCGCCCGGATTGCACATGCCGTGACGGCCAAAGCCGGGACCACCCATCATCCCGCGACCCATGCCGGGGCCCATCATGGCGCCGGGCCCCATCGCGAAGCCGGGACCCGAAGCCGGGCCTCCCGGACCGCGCGGACCCGGCCCTTGCGCAATGGCATGCGTTGCCAGCGCGAGCGATCCCGCTGCGACGACGGCGCATAGAAATTTTCTCGAGGCTTTCATGTCGTGCTCCCTGCGTCGGCACGAGCCCTCCGCATCTGCTGCGTCAGACCGCGCAAGCAGAAAGAAACTATCCATGTTCAGCAAACGCGCATTGACATTCGTCAAGCGCCGGACCGGTCGAACACGAGACAGCGAGGCGACGACCTGCCCGGATCCGCCGCGGGCTGGAGAGCGCGAGGCGCTAATTCACCTCGATCTTCGCCGCCGCGACCGCGCGGCGCATCGCCTCCAGCGCCTTGCGGTATTCGGCGGAGAATTTCTCCGGAGGCCCGCCGGTCACCTCGGCCTGCTGCGCGGTGAGCTTCTCGCGCACGGCCGGGTCGGCGAGCGCGTTGTTCAGCGCATCGTTGAGTGTGGCGATCGCCGCCGGCGGCGTCCCGGCCGGCGCGACCATGCCGAAAAAGGCCATCCAGTTCACGTCGTCGAAACCCAGTTCACCGAAGGTCGGCACGTCGGGCAGGGCCGCGACGCGCTTCGGCCCCGATACCGCCAGCGCGCGCAGCCTGCCGGCCTGCACCAGCGGCAGCGAGGTCGGCAGATTGTCGAACAGCACCTGGATCTGGCCGGCGACCGCATCGTTGAGCGCGGGCCCGATGCCGCGATAGGGCACATGGATCAGGTCGGTACCGGAGGCGAGCTTGCACTGCTCGCCCATCAGGTGCGACACCGAGCCATTGCCGGAGGAGCCATAGGACAGCTTGCCGGGCCGCGATTTCGCGTAGGCAATGAATTGCGCCATCGTGTTCACGGGCAGGTCGGCATTCACGGTCATGATGTTGGGCACCGCCGCGATGCCGCCGACCGGCGCGAGGTCGGTCAGAACGTCGAACGGCAAGGTCCTGTAGGCGGCGGGATTGATCGCAAGCGTTGACGCCGTTCCCATGCCGATGGTGTAGCCGTCGGGTGCGGCCTTCGCGATCGCGGCGGTGCCGATCGAGCCGCCCGCACCGGCGCGGTTTTCCACGACGATGTGCTGGCCGAGATGGGGACGCATCGCCTCCGACACCACGCGGCCGATCACGTCGGTCGAGCCGCCGGGCGCGAACGGCACGATCAGGGTGATGGGGCGCGTCGGAAAGCCCTGGGCGAACGCTGGCGACGCGGCCGCGGCAACGACGGCGCTCAAGGCAACGGCAAGACGAAGATGACGCGCGAGCATGAAGCGATTTCCCGAATGCGAACCGGCCCTGCAATGCTAGCTGTCCTGCCTGCGCGCGTCGACCGTTACGGCAGCGCGCCTGCGATCAGGGCCAGGCAGGTCAGAACTCCGGCGGCCGGAACGGCAACGGGCACCGCACCGATCGGCACATGGATGCCAGCCCCGACCGTGACGCCGACGCCGTAGAGCACCGGCATCGGCAGCGTGATGCGGCGGCGCCGGGACGGTGCCGGCTGCCTCCCCACGCCTCAATCCCATTCCGTGCGAGACGCCTTGCCGCGCTGGCTCGCCCACATGTTGTCGATCAGGTTCGGATAGCGGCGCCCGGCCTTTGCGGCGCGCGCGCGCGCGGCCTCCTTCTGCTCGGGCGAGAGCTTGACCGATTTCCGCCCCGCGGACTTGTGCGGGTTCTGCTTTTTCCAGGGCGGCTTGCGGGTCCTTTCCACGGGGCCTATCCGAGATTGAGCTCCTTGAAGAAGTCGTTGCCCTTGTCGTCGATCACGATGAAGGCGGGGAAATTCTCCACCTCGATCTTCCAGATCGCCTCCATGCCGAGCTCGTGATATTCGATGGTCTCGACCTTCCTGATGCAATGCTCCGCGAGATTGGCGGCGACGCCGCCGATCGAGCCGAGATAGAAGCCGCCATATTTTTTGCAGGCCTCGCGCACGGACGGCGAGCGGTTGCCCTTGGCGACCGAGATCAGCGTGCCGCCCGCGGCCATGAATGCATCCATGAAGGAATCCATGCGCCCCGCGGTGGTCGGCCCGAACGCGCCGGAGGCATAGCCCGCCGGCGTCTTCGCAGGGCCCGCATAATAGACCGGATGGTTCTTGAAATAGTCGGGCAGCCCCTGCCCCGCTTCCAGCCGCGCGCGCAATTTGCCGTGCGCGAGGTCGCGCGCGACGATCATCGTGCCGGTGAGCGAGAGCCGCGTTTTGATCGGATATTGCGAGAGCTGCGCGAGGATGTCCTTCATCGGGCGGTTCAGGTTGACCTGCACCACGTCGCCGCCGAGCTTGCTCTCGTCG
>JACAEG010000010.1 GCA_013388965.1 Pseudorhodoplanes sp.
ACACCGCGCGCGGGCCGGCGAGTACGGCTTTGCCGATTGGGCCGCCCTGATCGCGCACGTGCGGCGTCTCGAGCCGGCGGCGCCGCTGTCTGCGCTGGCCGAAGCGGCGCGCGCGGGAGATGTCGCACGCGTCGAGCGCCTCATCGCCAACGGTCACGATCCCAACGATGGCGGCGCCGACACAAGCCCGCTCTGGGAAGCGTGCTTGTCCAAGGCGACGCCATCGGCGCGCCTGGCGATCGCGGAAGCTCTCCTCAAGGCCGGCGCAAGTGCGCGTAAGGCCGCGCGCGGCCAGCGTCCACTGCATGCCGCAGCGGCGCGCGGGCCGGTGGAACTCGCCGAACTGCTGATTCTCCATGGCGCGATCGAGTGGGAGCCGAACGCCGAAGGCCGCTCGGCGCTCGATATCGCGCGCCGCTCGCGCGCAAAGGACAAGGCGGCGCTCGTTGAGCTGTTCGACCGGCCGGTGATCCGCGACCCGTCTTTCCGCGCTGCGGTCGATGCAATTCACGTCGGCGATGTGGAAAGCCTGGAGCGCCTGATCGACGCCGATCCAAGGCTCATGACCGAGCGCATTCGCGAGCCGGCCTGCTATCGCGACTCGGGACGCAGCCAGTATTTTCTCGATCCAAAGCTCTTCTGGTTCGTCGCCAACAATCCCACCCTGACCGACGCGATGCCGGCGAACATCGCCGATGTCGCACGCGCCATGATCGCGCGCGGCGTGGAGAAGACCGACCTCGACTATACGCTGGGCCTTGCGATGACGAGTTCGGCGGCGCGCGAACACGGCCTTCAGATTCCATTGGTGAAAGTGCTGATTGAGGCAGGCGCAACGCCCGATCCCAACGACATGGGCGGCGTGCTCGGTCATGGAGAGACCGGGATCGTCGAGTATCTCGTGTCGGACGGCATGACGATGACTGCGCCCATCGCGGCCGCGCTAGGCAGGACAGATGCTCTCCCCGACCTCTTGAAGTCGGCCTCGCAACGCGAGATCGACGAAGCGCTCGACCTTGCGGTCATCAACAACCGCCTGGATGCCGCGCGGATGGCGCTTGCGGCCGGCGCCAATCCCGATCGTAAGTCCTCCCAGCACCGCCATAGCCAGCCGCTGCACCAGGCGGCGCTGCACGACAATGTCGCATTGCTGGAGCTGCTGATCGCGCACGGGGCACGCCTCGACGCCGTGGACGATCTCTGGGGCGGAACGCCGCTGGGCTGGGCGATGCACGCCGGCGCCAAGTCCCCATCCGTAATCGCTTATCTTCAGGAGCGAATGAACGGCTGAGAGATGGCTCGAGCGGCCTTGAACGGAACGGCCAGCCTCAAGGGAGGCCAGTCAGAGGATCCTCGAGCTTGATCGAGATTCGCGCTCGGCACAGCGTTAGGCCGCGAGGCGTCCTTCTTCTTCAAGCTCAGACTCCTCTTCGCCGACGGCTTTACGCAGGAACCGGGTAAGCGCCGCCTTACGCGACTCGCGATCAAGCGCATACGCTGTCTGCTTGAACGCGACACCGTCGAGAAGACCCTGGATATAGCCCGCGATCGTGTCCGCGGCCATGACAAGTGCGGTATCGAGGGTATGAATGTACTTGCTCGTGACCGAGCCTTTCGAGTGGCCGACCAGGGCAGCAATCGTTACTTCCGTAAACCCCAAGTCATTGGCGATGCTGGCGAAGCTGTGGCGTAGGACATGCGGTGTGACGTCCGATAAAGGAGACCTCTTGAACAACTGCTCCCAATGATTCGGGAAGCTCCCGAACGCGTTGTCTTCACCCTGGCCGGGAAAAACAAAAGTGCCGACTGCACTTACGCGCCGATACTCGAAATACTCGACGACGGGCAGACCGATGGCACGAATCGACTCGCCTTCCTTGCTGTCTTTGAGGCGCAAACAGCTCGCCTCGGTGTCCACCTCTGACCATTTCAACTGAATCACCTCGCTGCGGCGGCAACCGGTCAGTGCAATCTGGCGAATGATATCCACGGTCGTGACGTACTTCTCCTGCTTCGCCGCCTCCCGCAGCATCTGCCCAAGCATCCGATACTCGGCCTCAGACAAGCGACGGGTCCGCACATTGTCTTTCGGCTTGCGGATCCCATGCGCCGGATTGGTCTCGATAATGCCGGCCTCGATCGCGTAGGTCAGGATGCCACCGAGCAGGCCAACGGTTCGTGTCGCCGTTCCCACGCCACCCCGCACGATGGCCTTTCCCCGGAGCTTCTTGGTCTTGACGGACACACGCGTCTTTCCGGCCATGATGTCCTTCAGGACCTTGCTGATATCGGCCTTGGTGAGGTCCTTAACCCGCCGCGATCCGACAAGCGGGATGATGTGCCGATGGATGCGGCCAGTGTCAGTGCCGATTGTCGTCGGCTTCTTAGGACGACCGCCCTTACCGAGGATGAGGCCGGCCTTGAGATCGTTGAGATAGAGGTTGCACAGCTCCTTGACGGTAATAGCCTTGTGGTCGAGCTCGCGCTCCTCTGCGGGATTGTCTCCCTTCGCGACTCGGCCGAACTGGACTTTGGCTTCCTGCCTCGCCGTCTCTGGAGTCCATATGCCATGTAGCCCGATGGTGTAGCGTCGCGAACGGCCGGCGGCCCGATATTGAATGACGTAGCTGCGCTTGCCAGAAGCGAAGACGCGAAGGCCAAACCCAGGCAGTTCGTCATCCCAGATCACGTAATCCTTCTCGTGCACTTCGGCAGCGTCGACGACCCTCTTCGTGAGCTTAGGCACGGCGCTTCTCCGACCTGGGCGCCCTCTCCCGCGTAAGCACCACGTAAGCAGCGGGACGGAAATCAGGGCGAACCTTCGGATACGACTGTCGCGGCGAGATTGCAGAATTGCTAGCAGTATCAGATGGATAGCGTACCATGGCGTGCCCTATCGCACTTTTCGGATGGGCAGCCTAAATTGCTCCGAAGGCAAAGGTCACACGTTCGAATCGTGTCGGGTGCGCCACTGTCCCGCCATGTCAGAATGGAGATGGCGCGATCGGGCGAACACAAGCCCGTAAGCGCTCCTCGGCGCGGCGTTGCCGGCGGCCGCGCGATCCCCAGATGTTCGGAATGCTGCTTCCCTCGTCCGACCATCCGATCACGATTGCGCCGCACCCCCGCAGGGTCCGTGTCCGCTTCGCAGGCCGCACGATCGCGGACACGACGCGCGCGCTGTCGCTGACCGAGGCATCCTATCCTCCGGTGCTCTACATTCCGCGCGAGGATGCGGACATGGGCGCATTGAAGGCGAGCGCGCACCGGACCTATTGCCCCTACAAGGGCGATGCTTCCCATCTCACGATCGAGGTCAACGGCCGCAGCGCCGAGAACGCAGTGTGGAGCTGCGAACAGCCTTTCGAGGCCGTCGCGCAGATTGCGGGATTCATCGCCTTCCATCCGCACAAGGTCGACGCCATCGAGCAGGCCGATCTAGGCGCGTGAGGCGCCACGGAACTGTGCGCGCTCAGCGCGCCGCGCGCGACAGCGCCTGCTCGATCATGGCGCCGAGGTCGTCCGCCGACACCGCGCCGGAGCGTTTCTCGCCGTTCACAAAGAAGGTCGGCGTGGATGCAATGCCGAGCTCGTCGCGCGCGCGGAAGACGGCCTGCCTGATATTCTGGTACAGGACCGTGTTGAGCATGCAGGCATCGAATTGCTCGCGCGGCATGTCGAGCGTGCGTGCAACCTCGGCGAGGGCCTCGCCCGGCTTGCCGGAATGCGACCAGACATCCTGATCCTTGAACAGGCGATCGGTCGCCTCGTACCAGCGCTCGTCGCCGACGCAGCGGGTGAGCATCGCCGCCGCAAGGCTCGGCAGATCGAGCGGGAACTCACGGAACACGAAGCGCACCTTGCCGGTATCGACGTATTTGTCCCTGATCGCAGGCCAGGCCGTGCGGTGAAAATTCGCGCAGTGATGGCAGCCGAACGAGAAATACTCGATCACTGTGACCGGCGCATCCGAAGATCCGAAAGCCCGCTCGGGCCGCACATGTTCGGCGGCGAGCTTCTCGCTATCGGCCGCTTGCGCCGCGGCCGGATGCGTCGCGATCGCGAGGCCGGCAAGAAAAGCTGCAACAGCCCAAAACCCGCACCGCATCGCTCGACCGTCCAGCTGATTGCGCGGCATCGGCCACCCGACGCCCGCTCGGTCCCGGGATAGCCGAAACCGGCCGCGCAACACTATCACCGTTTCAGCAGCGCATAGACCCAGTGGCACGTGCCGCGGCCGTCCGCGGTGACGGTGCTCCAGCTGTCGTCGGTCTCGCTCGGCGAGGTCTGGAAGCGCACGCGGAAGGGCCCCTCGGACTGCATGTTGGGCCAGGTCAGCTTGAGCACGCCCTTCGCCGAATTCCAGCGGCGGACCTCGTCGCTCTTCTCGTCGGTTGCGATGAAGACATACGGCTCGGAGGAAATCCGGAACACGCCGCGATCCAAGCCCTCAAAGGTCTCGCCCGAGCCGAACAACGCCACGGGACCGGCCGTTCCGATCGCGCGCGCGCTCCATTCCTCGGCATAGCGCCGCGTCGCGGACAGCGGGACGACCATGAAATAGACGGCGCTGCGGTCCGCCGCAGCCTCCTTCTCGCAGGCCTCGAGCGTCGCCGAAAGCCACGTGTAGTCGCCGCTGGCGGTCGACGGGAACAGCTTGCGTCGCCACTCGTCGAGCAGGCCCGGAATCAGGGCGAGGCCGGCGGCCGCGATCACGATCAGGCCCGCCGCCGCGCCAATCCAAATGAGTCGCCTCATGCCGCAATAATCCCTGGAATCGCCCGCCGGTTGTGCATTTTCAGTAACATGCTCATAACAAATGCCTGAACAAGGGCCCGTTTGCGCCGTTAAGCCGGGATGCACCCTTGCGGCGGCCTTTCCGCCCGCCTTCATAACGCCTAAACTTTCTCTCAGTTATACGGGCTGACCAGCCGGATTCCATGATGCCCCGTCCCGCGCCCCTCCGTTTCGCCCTCGCCATCGCCGCTTTCGCGGCCGTGCCCGAGATTGCCTCGGCGCAATATCCGTCCACCGGGTATCGGGGTGTGCCGGACGCCGACAGCATGATTGCGATCGATCCACGGGACGACGAGCGGAACTTCCGCCCCGTGCCGCGCGCTCCGCTCGCAAATCCCTACGATGCGCGCAGCGACATCGCGCCCTATCCGGCCATCTCGTCCGCGCCGACCGCTGCGCCCTACGACATGCGCAACCGCCAGGCGATTCAGGAAGAGGCTCTTCCGACGCCGAATTCCGGCGCCAACCCGGCGGCCTATCCTCCGGTCTATTCGGCGCGGCCACCTGCCGGCATGCCCGCTCATTCGCAGCCATTCGGCAGCCCGAGCTACCCCCCGGCCGTCTACGGCACGCGACCCTACGATTCGATCGAGGACGATCAGGACCTCGTCACCGGGGCTGTCCGTCCGCCCGCGTCCATCCTGCCCAGTCGTTCCGGCTCGGTCGCCGCACTGCCTGCCGAGGATCAGCCCGAGACCGGCGAGCCCAAGGAATTGCCGCCCCAGTTCAAGCGTCAGATTGTGCCCTACCCGACACGCGAGCCTGCCGGCACGATCATCATCGATACGCAGAATACGTATCTCTACTACGTTCTCGGCGGCGGCCAGGCGATACGGTATGGCATCGGCGTGGGCCGCGAGGGCTTCACATGGGCCGGCATTGAGAAGATCAGCCGGCTTGCCGAATGGCCGGACTGGCATCCGCCGTCGGAAATGATCGAGCGCCAGCCCTATCTGCCGCGATTCATGGCCGGCGGACCCGGCAATCCTCTTGGTGCGCGGGCGCTGTATCTCGGCAAGACCGTGTACCGGATCCACGGCACCAATCAGCCCTCCACGATCGGCCAATTCGTCTCGTCCGGCTGCATCCGCCTGCTGAACGAGGACGTGGAAGACCTCTACAATCGCGTCAAGGTCGGCACCAAGGTCGTGGTGCTGCCGGGCAGCGCGCCGTCTGCCTCGAATGCAGCCGTGGTCCGCTAGCCCGGCACGGAGCCGGCGCCGATCGGTGTTGCGGAAAAGCCTGTCGGTTCCCTGAACGCAATCGCGCGACGCAGGCGTCGCGTGACCGCGCATGGCGAATCAGCAAATATTGTTGCCGGATTTCAATCCCAGCGCGGTCTCGTCCGTCTTACGCGCAGGCTCGCGGCGCGATGCGCCGTCGTCCATCACCTGTCCGCCGACGCACGCGCTGACCGGCACGCTGAGGGCTCAGACCAGATGCTGCCCGACCTGCGGCTTCTTATTCCGGCAACGGTTGCGACATTCTTTCTATCCGCCGTGCTCGGGCTTTTCGCGTCGGTGCAGATCGTGCAGGAATCGCCGCCCGCTCGCGTCGCATCTTATGCGCCGGACGATGTCACTCCGATCGCGCGGATCTCGGCGAATTGGCCTTTGCCCGACTCGGGACGGATTGAGGCGTTGCGCGAGCTCGCGAGCGTGACCGCCGCTGCACCTGCGGTACGGGCGGAGCGCGCAGAAACCGGCCTCACTTGGCCGGCCGCCAGAGAGCATGCGGCGCCGATTCCGGAGGCGCCGGCACCCGCCGAGCCGGTCCGCGAGGCGATGCGCGAACGGAAGCCGGAGCCGACGCAGGCGATCGCCGCCGAGCCTGCCCGCGCGCCCGAAATGCCTGCATCCGACCCGGGTCCCCTCATTCCGCTGCCGGTCCAACGGGAAGCGGACGAGAGCCTGAGCATCGCAAGCCGGAGCGACCCCGACGACCGGGAACTGAAAAAGGACGACGCGGCTCCGGCCGCCGAAATCGTCAAGCGCAAGCCGCAAAGACAGCGCGCTGCGCGGAAGCGGCCGCGGATTGTGCGCGACGACAACCCGTTCGGGGGGCTGCGGCCTCCGGGATTCGAGCCGCCGCACACATTCTCCGCTTATGGCCGGCATTCCCTGCCGCGCTGATATTCGCAGGCCGCATATCAATCTCACCCGCGCGTGATTAAGTCGGCGACAGTATTCCCGCCGATCCGGCCCCGCGAGTCCAGCCCATGCTTCCGCTCTCCGTTCTCGACCTGTCGCCGGTGACCACTGCGACACCCGCCTCGCAGGCCCTGCGCAACAGCCTCGATCTCGCGCGCCATGCCGACGCGCTCGGCTACCGGCGCTACTGGGTCGCCGAACACCACAACCTTGCCAATATCGCAAGCTCCGCGCCCGACATCATGATCGGACAGATCGCGGCCGTGACCAGGAATATGCGCGTGGGCTCAGGCGGCGTGATGCTGCCGAACCATGCCCCGCTGACCGTGCTCGAGCGCTTCAAGGTGCTGGAGGCGCTGTTTCCCGGCCGCATCGATCTCGGGCTGGGGCGCGCGCCGGGCACCGACCAGGTGACGTCGATCGCGCTGCGCCGCCGGCAGGGCGCGAACGAGAATGACGACTTTCTCGAACGATTGCAGGAGATGCTGCTCTTTGAGAATCAGGGCTTCCCGGCCGAGCATCCCTTCAGCAAGGTGCGCGCCATGCCGACCGATGTCGCGCTGCCGCCCATCTTCCTGCTCGGATCGAGCGACTACAGCGCGCGGCTGTCCGCTTCCGCAGGCATGGGCTTCTCGTTCGCGCATCACTTCGCGGATTTCGATCCCGTACTGGCGATGCGGATCTACCGCGACAATTTCAAGCCCGGCTCGCTCGACAGGCCCTACGCGATCCTCGCGCTTGCGGCGGTCGCGGCCGACACCGACGCGGAAGCCGATCGCCTCGCGACCACGATCGACCTCAACTTCGCCCGTCGCGCCAAGGGCGATTACCTGCCGCTGGAAAGTCCGGAGGCCGCGGCGGCGTACGATTACAGCCCGGCGGATCGCGCCCGCATCGCCAGGAATCGCGAGCGGCTGTTCGTCGGCTCGCCCGCGACGATCGTGGACCGGCTGCGCCCGCTGATCGAGGCGACGCAGGCCGACGAGATCATGATCACGACCATGATTTTCGACCATGAGGCGCGCAGGCATTCCTACACGTTGCTGGCGCGCGCCTTCGCTGAAGCCGGCTGAGCGCGAGGCACGGCACCGAAGCGGCACGATCCTTCAGGCATGATGGGCATGCGCCCCCGCTGCAGCCATTTTGCCGGGCCGCTCTCCGTGCTAAAGCGCTTGCGCATTCCTCGTTCCGGCCTGCCGCCGGATTCATCGCGTCACGGGAGGCCGGGTTGGGCAAGCATTTTACACTCACCGCCACGGACAAGCACCAGCTCGGCGCCTACCGCGCAGAGCCTTCGGGCACGCCGAAGGGCGGCATGGTGGTCGCGCAGGAGATTTTCGGCGTCAATCGCCACATCCGCAATGTCTGCGACCGGCTCGCCGCCGCGGGCTATGTCGCCGTCGCTCCGGCACTCTTTGACCGTTTCGTGCGCGATTTCGAATCCGGCTATACGCCGGAGGAGGTCGCCAACGCGCGCAAGCATCTCGGCAATATCGACTGGGACGCGATGATGCGCGATTTCGCGGCGGCCGCCGACGACGTGCGCTCCGCCGGTCCCGTCGGGACGATCGGCTTCTGCATGGGCGGCACCGTCTCCTTTCTGTCGGCGACGCGCCTCTCGGGCATTTCCGCATCCGTCTGCTTCTATGGAGGCCAGATCATCCGCTTCGCGGACGAGAAGGCGAATTGCCCGGTCCAGATGCATTTTGGCGAGAAGGACGATCACATCCCGATGACGGATGTGGAGACGATCAGGAAGAAGCAGCCGATGGCCGAGATCTACACCTATCCGGCCGGCCACGGCTTCTATTGCGACGAGCGCGGCAGCTTCGATGCGCCAAGCGCCAAGCTCGCCTGGGAGCGGACATTGTCCTTCCTGTCGGCGAATCTGAAGAAGTGAACCCGCGCTATATCCGCGACGTTGTGCATCCGCTGCGCATGGTCAGAACCACCGCTCCGCGACATTGATCGTGTCGCCCGGCTGCACGGGCGTGTTGATCGGCACCTTGCCGGCAAACGACTGGCCATGAACGTTGCGCGTCAATCGCGCCGCGCTCTGCTCCCCGCGCGGGGTGAAGCCGCCCGCGATCGCGACCGCGGTCTCCACCGTCATGTTGGCGACGTAGGGATATTGGCCGGGCGCATTGACCTCGCCGAGAATATAGAACGGCCGGTAGGTCTCGACCTCGACCGAGACATGCGGCTCGCGCACATAGCCGTTGCGCAGCCGGTCCGCGATGGCTTGCGCCAGCTGAAGCGTGGTGAGGCCGCGCGCCTGCACCGGGCCGATCAGCGCGACATTCATATGCCCCGCGACATCGACCAGATAGGTGTTGCTGATGCCGTCCTGACCGAACACCGAGACGCGCAGGCGGTCGCCCGAATCGAGCGTGTAGCTCTTGCTCCAGTCCGCGCTGTAGGCGGCGGGCGCAGCCACATAGGCGCCCCCCTGCGCGGCAGCCGGCTCCGCGCCCGGCGCCACGGCCACGCGGCGCGCGCAGCCTGCGAGCGCAGAACCCGCGAGCAACGCCACGATGAGACTACGAAACAGCGGGCATGGCCGCATCAGACCGGTCCGAACGCACATGGTTAGGACCCGATTAACGCCCGGTATGGTTAAGAAACCATCACCAGCGGCGCTCCCGGACTGTCACGGCGCTGCGGCGGTCTATTTTGTGGACTTTTCCTTGGGATGTTTCAGCGGCTCGCTGAGGCGATCCGACAGGACCACGACGAGCAGCGAAACCAGGAAGGTCAGGTGAATGCCGACCAGCCAGCCGAGCTTGATCGAGTCGTAATTCTGCATGTTCATGAAGCCCTTGAGCAACTCGACCGCCGAGATCGCGACGATCGAGGTCATCAGCTTCTGCTTCAGCCCGCCGAAGTCGACCTTCGCCATCCATTCCGGACGGTCGTGGGTCTCGATCTCCATCTTGGAGACGAAATTCTCGTAGCCGGAGAAAATAACGATCAGCACGAGGTTCGCGGTGAACGAGAGGTCGATCAGCGCGAGAATGCCGAGGATCACTTCCTTCTCGCCGGCATAGGCAATGGTTCCGGCGAAATGAATGAACTCGACCGCGAAGTGATAGAGCAGCAGCACCAGACTTAGCGCGAGGCCGATATAGAACGGCGCCAGCAACCATCGAGAATTGAAAAGGAAAGATTCGAGCCATCCTTCCAGCCGCGCCATGACATTCCCCCGGATTCCGTCCTGCCGCACGCTATCACCGCG
>JACAEG010000099.1 GCA_013388965.1 Pseudorhodoplanes sp.
CGCCGCGCGCGCCCGGTGCGCCGGCCGAGAGCAAGTCGCCTCCCCCGCCGGCTCCGGCCAGCATGCCGGCGCCGAAATCCGAGGCCCCGCATCCGCCCGAGCCGCCGGCCAAGACGGACGCCGCCACGACGCCGGCCCCCGCCACCGCCCCCGAGCAGAACCCGTTCAGCAGTCTAGAAGAAGAGATGGCGAACCTGCTCGGCCGCCCGCCGGGAAAAGGATGAGGCGATCCGCGTTCGGCTGCCGCGTTCGTCTCGCGACGATGGCCGCCGGAGGAGCGGCGCTGGTCCTCGTTCTCCTATCGACTCTCGCCTCCGCGCAGGACATCAGCATCAATTTCGGTGCCGGCGGCGGCCTGACCGAGCGCGTGATCCAGCTCATCGCGCTGATCACGGTGCTGACGCTGGCGCCCTCGATCCTCGTGATGATGACGTCGTTCACGCGGATCGTGGTCGTGCTCTCGCTCCTGCGCACCGCGATCGGCGCCGGCACCGCTCCGCCCAACGCGGTGATCGTCTCGCTCGCGCTGTTCCTGACCGCGTTCGTCATGGGCCCGGCCTTCCAGCGCGCCTATGACGTCGGCATCCGCCCGCTCATCGCCAACGAGGTCACGCTCGAACAGGCCTTCGAGCGCTCGTCCGGGCCGTTCAAGGAATTCATGCTCAAGAATGTGCGGGAGAAGGACCTCAAGCTGTTCATGGACCTGTCGGGCGAGCCGGTGCCGGCCGCGCCCGAGCAAATATCGCTGCGCATCCTGGTGCCCGCCTTCATGATCTCGGAGCTCAAGCGCGCCTTCGAGATCGGATTTCTGCTGTTCCTGCCCTTCCTCATCATCGACCTCGTGGTCGCCTCGGTGCTGATGTCGATGGGCATGATGATGCTGCCGCCGGTGGTGGTCTCGCTGCCGTTCAAGCTGATCTTCTTCGTGCTGGTGGACGGCTGGACGCTGGTGGCGGGGAGCCTGGTGCAGAGCTACGGGACGTAGCGGCTGGCCGCGGATCGCTCCGCCGGCCGCTTACATTCGCAGGCGCGCGCGGTCCGGCAGGATCGAGCCGGTCGATTGCGGCTCGGGCGATGCGGGTCCGTCCGCCGCCTTGCTCGGCGCGCCGACCGGATCCGCCGCCGAGAAAGTTCCGATCTCCGGATAGCTCGCGCGCATCTCGCGCAGGAAGGTCGTGAGCGTGTCGATCGCGGCGACCTGCTTGGCGATCTGGCGGAAGGCGGCGGGGTCGGCGAGCGGCGCGGTCGCGATCTCGAAGGTCCGACGGTCGGCGCCTTCCGCCATTTTCGCCGCGTATTTTTCGCGGAACCGGCCGAGCCCGATCGCATCCTCGGCAAGACCGTAACCGACGGCCGCACGCAGGATGTCGCTGCGCTCGGAATCCGACAGCGGCTCGAATTGCCGCCAGCGTTCGCCGTAGAGAAGCTCGATCTGCTCGGCGGCATCGCCGAACCGCTTCATGTCCCAGAGGATGTCGGAGCGCAGGCGGATCGCCTCGCGCCGGTCCATGTTGGCGATGACCTCGAGCGCGAGCTCGTGCCGCCCGATATCGGCGAGCGCGCGCGCCTCGAGCAGCAGGCGAAGCTGCCGCAGATCGTTCGGCAGGTTGGAGACGCGGGTCGATTTCAGCACGGCCTGCGCGCGGTCGGGCTTGCGGTCCATCAGGTAGATGACGGCAAGCCGCGTCGCGACCTGCGCGCGCGCGGCGCCCTGCAGGCGGTTGTCGATCTGGTGCTGGAGCAGTTCCGATGCCTGATAGAGAAGGTCGACCGAGACCAGCCGGTCGGCCAGCCTTCGGATCATTTCGTCGCCGCGCCGTCCGATCGGCGTCAGCTCGCGGAAATCGTAGAACAGGCTGAGCGCGTCGATGGCGGGCAGCGTGTCGCCCCGGCCGGCGAGAAACAGCGAATCGAACGTGACCGCGGCCTCCTCCTGGATGCGCCGGGTCATCTCCGAATTGGGATGCGCCTTGAGCGCCGTGCGCATCACATGGAAGGCGTCGCGGTAGCGGCCCTCCTCGGTATAGAGGCGGCCGAGAATCTGCAGCGCCTCGATCTCGGTCTCGTCGCCGCGCCACAACGCGGTCAGCGTCTCGAGCTCGGGGATGACTTCGGCGCGCGTAAGCTCCCCGACGCTGAAGCGCAGCGCGATCTCGCGCAGCCGGCCCTGCGCCGCGGCCTTGCGGTCGCTCGATTCGGACGCGCTGCGATAGTTGCGCAGGGCCTCGTTGTTGCGACCCATGCCCTGCGCCAGTCGTCCCATCAGGACCTGGACCTCGGGCAGCATTTCGCGCGGCAGCCCGATGATCTCGAAATCGCCGAAGATTCGGTTGGCGCCGTCATAGTCCTTGACCTCGATCGCGGCGCGCAGCGATTCCTTCATGGCCGCGCGCTGCAATTCGAGCGGCAGCGACGGGATCGCATTCTCGGCCGCGCGGAAAGCCTGCCGCGACTCGTTCCAGCGGCCGAGGCGTCCGAGCGCGAAAGCGCGCCAGAGCGGCGCGTCGAGCTGGTCGCCGACGATCGGGTTGTTCAGCTCCTTCAGCGCCTGGTCGGGCCGGTCCAGCATGATGTTGGAAATCGCGCGCAGCACGTGCGCGGCAGGATTTTCCTGCGTCGGGCGATCCTCCGCGATCGCGACATCCACCACCCCTTTCGCTTCGTGGAACATGTCGCGGGAAAGATAGAAGCGCGCGAGTTCGAGCCGCGACATCGTGCGGTCGTTCTGGGACGCATCGGCGGCCGACGCGATCAGATTGTATTGCCGCTCGGTGAAATTCGATTCGCGATCGAACCCCCACAATTGCGGGTCGAAAATCTGCGGGCGGGTTCCGGGCGACTTGCGGTCGGGCGGCGCCGCGCTCGACAGGATCAGCCCGCCGGGCTTGCCGACGACGATGCGCTCCTGCAGCAATTCGACCTGCACGTCGTCGGCGATCGGCTGGATCACCACCCCATGAGTCGAGGCGAGCGCACGAAATTCAAGAAATTCCTGGGCCTTGACGAGGCCGCGCACCGGGCCGAGCGCGGTGATGGCAAAGACCACGTCGCCGATATCGGGATCGGCGATGCGATGCAGCGTGTGCCCCCTCTCGAACGGAATCGACACATTGGCGCGCGACGGCGCGATCAGGTTGCGCGACAGGCTGAGCGGCTTGGTGGCTTCGGGCACGCTTTCGCCGAGTGTGACCGTCCAGGTGCTGCGATCCGAGGCGACGTTGACGAGGCGCGGCCGCTCCAGCTTGATCCGCACCGCCTGCCCCTCCGGCAGCGCCAGCGCCTGCACGCTGCGGATGCTCTGGCTGGTGTCGTCGCGGAAGGCGGACAGATCGAGCGGCTTGGCGGCATCGAATACCAGCCAGAGCGCATCCGCACGCTGGAAGGCGGCGAGCGGCGTCGGCTTGTCGAACGGAAAGACGATCGCCACGCCGTCCTCCGTGCGCGCAAGCTCGACCACGACGCTGTCGCCGGACGGCTTGCGCTCGGTGCGGGTCAGGGCAAGCGGCCGGGAGGCGGGCGGCGCGGCGGTCTTCGGCTGGGC
>JACAEG010000120.1 GCA_013388965.1 Pseudorhodoplanes sp.
CGAAAGCGGCCGGCTGCGGGCTGCGCGCGGCAATGCCCGGCGTCGGCGGAATGACGGCGCGCTCGCCGCCCCCGCCCGTGCGCGAGGACATGCGGCGGAATTCGTCGCGGATCGGCCATTTCGCCTTCTCGGCGGCGACCTGCACGCATTCGATCAGCGCGGTGTTGTGCGCCTCGCGGCGATGCGCCTTCATGTCGCCGTCCCGATAGGCATTGAGGATGCGGAACTCCATCGGATTCATGCCGACAAGATGGGCGAGCTTGTCCATCTGCACCTCGAGCGCTAAATCGACGGCCGTGATGCCGAAGCCGCGCATGGCGGTCGCCGGCGTGCGGTTGGTGAACACGCAATAGATGTCGGCGGACACGTTCGGGATCGTGTAGGGCCCCGGGATATGCGCGGCGCATTTGATGACGGCGTAGCTCGACAGCCGGGTATAGGCGCCGCTGTCGAAATAGCTCCGTACCTGGCGGGCGACAATGCGCCCGTCCTTCATCACGCCGTCCTTGATGTAGATGCGTTCCGCTCCGCGCGGCGGACCGAACTGCATCTCCTCCTCGCGGTTGTGCACATAGCGCACCGGCCGTCCGGTCAGCATCGCTCCGAGAATGGCGAGCGGTTCGGTGATCGAATCGACCTTGCCGCCAAAACCGCCGCCGACCGTGCCGCCGATGAAATGCAGCTTGTTCGACGGCAGGTTGAGGATTTTCGCCGACGTATCGAGCGCGAAGAACAGCCCCTGCGCGCCGGTATAGACCGTGTAGCGCCCGTTGGTGTCGGGCACCGCGACCGTGCCGTTGGTCTCGGTCGGCGCATGCTCGATCGGCGACATCTGGTAGCGCTGCTCAAGCACGTGGTCGGCCTGCGCGAAGGCGCGCTCCACGTCGCCGAAGCGCAGCTTCTGATGGTCGTACTTGTCGTGATACTCGAACGTGTTCTTCGGATAGGTCTCGTTGACCACGGGCGCGCCGGGCTTGAGCGCCTCCTCCACGTCGAACACCGCCGGCAGCACGTCGTAATCGACGCGGATTTTCGCCATCGCCTCGAATGCCTCGCGCTCGCTGGTGGCGACGACCGCGACGATCGGCTCGCCCCTGTAGCGGACCTTGTCGACCGCGAGCGAGGGCTCGTCGTCCTTGCCGAAATTGAGCAGGCTCAGCAGCGTGTTGAGGTTCACGGGCACGTCGGCGGCGCGGATGATGCGCTTCACGCCGCTCGATTGCTGGGCGGCCGACAGATCGATATTGCGGATGCGCGCATGGTGATGCGGGCTGCGCAGCACCTTCATGTGCAGCAGGCCCTGCACCTTGTGGTCGTCGAAATATTTCGTCGTCGCGGTGACATGCCCGAGCATGTCCTGGCGCTGCGTGCCCTTGCCGATCTCCCTGAGGTTGTCGTCGCGCTCGTCGGCGAAGTATTCCTTGCGGAATTCAAGCATCGCTCCCTCCCTATGCGCGCCGCGCGCCGCGCGTGCCCGCGGCGGCCAGGATGGCGTTGATGATCGGCTCGTAGCCGGTGCAGCGGCAGATGTTGCCGGAGATCGCCTCCACCACCTCCTCGCGGGTCGGCTGCGGATTGCGGTCGAGCAGGGCCTTCGCGGCCATCAGCATGCCGGGCGTGCAGAAGCCGCATTGCGCGGCGAAGTGATCCATGAAGGCGTCCTGCAGCGGATGCAGGTCCGGCCCGTTCTTCAGCCCGTCCGCCGTCTCGACCGAGCGGCCCGCGACGGTTTCCGCCAGGGTCAGGCAGGAGAGATGCGGCTCGCCGTCGATCAGCACCGTGCAGACGCCACAGGTGCCCTGCCCGCAGCCGTATTTCGGAGCGGTGTCGCCGAGCCCCTCGCGCAAGGTCATCAGCAGGTTCGCGCCACCATCGACGAAGACGGCGACGTCGCTGCCATTGTGCCGGAACTGGACTGCAGTCTTGCTCATGATTCTCTCACGCTTGTCCGAGCAGCAGGCGCTTCAGGTGGACGGGCAGGATTTCGCGCCGGTACCAGGCCGACGCGATGGCGTCGTCCGAAGGCGAGATGCCTTCGGCGCAGGCGGCGATGGCCGGCGCGATGCCGGCCTCGTCGAGGGAGCGGCCTTCCAGCGCGCGCTCCACGCCGCGCGCGCGCATCGGCGCCGGGGACAGCCCGTTATAGGCGACGCGCGCACCCGCTATCCGCCCGCCCGCAACAGGCAGCAGCGCCGCGATCGAGAGCACGGCAATGCCCTTCGGCTTGACGCGCGACACCTTCCGGAACCGGAATGCGTCCGGCGCCGCCGGGCGAGCAAGCGTCACGCTCGCCACCAGCCCGCGCGTGCCGCCGCGGTCGCGCGCGGAGAGAAACTCGTCGAGCGGCGTGTCGCTCGCCGAATAGCCGCCGCTGACCGAGACGGTGGCGCCGAGCGCGAGCAGGGCCGCGGTGAAATCGCCGTAGGGCGCATGCGCGAACAGGTTGCCGCCGACCGTCGCCATGTTGCGCACGGCCGGCCCGCCGACGATGCGCGCGGCAGGATGCAGGAACGCGAGATCGCGATTGGCGAGAATCTGCGCCATCGTGACGCCGGCGCCGAGTTCGATCCGCGCGCCGGCCGTGCGGATCTGCGTCAGCGCCGGGTCGCTCGTGCGCACGATGGTCGTGATCGCGACATCGCCCTCGTTGATCGCGCGCATCACCAGCGTGCCGCCCGCGAGAAAGCGCGCCCCGCGATCCGACATCACGGCGGAAGCCGCGTCGCCGAGTTTCTCGAAAGTCCTCACCGTGATCGCCACGTCCTTTGTCCTTTCGTCAGGCCGCGAGGTCCGGATGGTTCCGGATCGCCTCGAAGCCCGCCATGTAGATGTCCTCGCCCACCATGCGCGTCATCGCCTCCGCCTCGCCCGCCCGCGTCGAGAAGGAGCTTTCCCAGCTCCAGAAGGTGCGGTTTCCGTCCGTTACCGGCATCAGCCGCACATGCGCGACATAGTTGAACAGCGGCACCGGCGTATCGAGCAGGCAATAGGAAAAGGTCTGTTCGAGGTCCGACAGCGTCAGCAATTGCTCGCGCAGCTCCGAGCCGTCCTTGAGGCGGAAGCGCCGCACGCAGCCGACCTTGTCGGAGGGATAATTGCGCTCGATCACACTCTCGCTGACTGCGGGATGCCAGCGGTCGTGTCCGTTGAAGTCGCGCAGCAGCGCCCACACCCGGTCCACGGGTGCGTCGATGATCGTGCTGCGGACAACTTTCGGCACGGCGCGCTATCCCCCAAAATGCCGCTTGAGCGCGTCGAAGCCGCCCTGGAACACGGCGCCTCCGATCGTCGTCACGAGTTCGTTCTCGCGCTCGGGCGCGCAGTCGAACTCCGCCGTCCATTCGCAGAAAGTGCGGTCTCCGTCGGTGATCGGGGTGAGCCGCAACGTCGCGACATAGTTCTCGACGCCCATCGGCGATTCCAGGATCGAATAGGTGCAGAACATGTCGTAGTCGGACAGGCCCAGCAGCTGCTCGCGAATGCGGTCGCCGTTGCGCAGCCGGAAATCCCGGATACAGCCGACCTTGTCGGACGGCTCGCCGTTCTCGATCCGGCTTTCCGCGATGGCGGGATGCCATCCCGGCAGGCCGTTGAAATCGCGGATGCGCGCCCAGACCTTCGCCGCCGGTGCCGGCAGCACGCTCGATGTATAGACTCTTGCCATGTCTGCGCCTTACCGCCCCTTGCCCTTGCCGCCGCCCTTGGACGCCTCGCCGCCTTCCTTCGCGGCCTCGCCGCCACCGCCGGACTCGCGGCCCGCGCCGGCCTCCTTGGCGACGCGCTGCATGTCGCTGGCTTCGCGCATCAGGCCGCCGAGCTTCGACAGGCTGCCGCCCTCGATGCCGATCTCCTTCAGCACCTGATCGATCATCGGCGCCTGCATGCGGTAGCGCAGCGCCGATTCGATCACCTCGTCGGTCGGGTTGCGGCTCGCGCCGTTGCCGCCGCCGCCGGTCAGGCCATCCACGTGCAGGATGCGGATGCCCTCGATCTTCTCCATCGGCTTGACGCTTTCGCGCACGATGCCCTCGACGCGATCGAGCAGGCGGCGGCGGAACAGCCCGTAGCGCGCCGAATCCGTGAGCACGTTCTCGGCTTCGTACAGAAGCTTCTGCGCCTCGGCCTCGACCGCGGCGCGCACCTTCTCGGCCTGCGCGAGAATCTTCTTTTCCTCGGCCTCCTTCTCGGCGAGCATCACCTCGACCGACTTGCGGCGCCTGGCAATCTCGTTCTCGCGCACCGTGTTGACGCGCTCGGCCGCTTCCGCCGCCTTGGCGCGCGCCTGCTCGGCCTCGACCGCCGCGGCCGATTCCTCAAGCGATTTCTCGTAGAGCGCGATGGCCTTGTCCATCAGCGCGCTTTCGACTGTCAGTTCGCGCTCGACCTCGAGCCGGCGCAGATCGCGCTCGCGGCCGATGCGGGCCTCGTCGAGGCCGCGTTCGGAGGCGATGCGCGCGCGCTCGACTTCCTCGCGGGCCGCGATCTCTGCTTCCTGCAACGCCTGCGAACGCGCGACTTCGAGCTGCTCGAGCGCGCGGCGGCGCTCGAGGCGCGCGGCCTCCAGCGCCTTCTCGCGGCCGACCTCGGTGACCTCGACGCCCTGCCGCGCGGTGATCTCGGCCTGCCGGACCTGGCGGTCGGCATCGGCGCGCTCGATGCGCTTGGCCGATACCTCGATGATGCGGGCTTCCTCCGCGATCTCGACCGCCTTCTTCTGCGCGATATTGAGCACCTCGCGGGTCTTCTGCGACTCGATGCGCTCCTGTTCGAGCGCAAGCTCCATGAGGATGCGCGCGCGCTCGACCTGGTCGCGCCGGCGGATTTCGGCTGCCTCGACCGCCTCCTCCCGCGCGATCTCGCGCGAGCGGGTTTCCTGCTCGGCGGCAATGCGTTCCGCCGCGATTTTCTTCTCCTGCGCGATGCGGGCGGCCTCCGTCGCCTCGATGCTCGCGATCTCGATCTTCCTCGTGTCGCGCTCATAGGCGATGCGCTCGGCGGCGAGCCGCTTGCTCTGCGCGATGCGGGCCGCTTCCACGGCCTCGCGCGCCGCGATGTCGGCCTCCTCGATGGCCTTGTTGCGCTCGATCTCGAGCGCCCGCACGCGCTCCTCCTGCGCGATGCGTGCGGCTTCGGTCGCCTCGCGGGCGGCGATGCTCGCCTGATCGAGATGCTGGGTGCGCTGGATTTCGAGCGAGCGCGTCGCCTCTTCCGATGCGATGCGCTCGGCGGCGAGCGCCTTTTCGCGCGCAATGCGGGCGGCCTCGATCGCCTGCTGGGCGGCGATGTCGGCTTCCTCGATCGCTCGCGTGCGCGCGATCTCGGAATTGCGGATCCTCTGCTCGGTCGCGATGCGATCGAGATCGATCGCCGATTGCTGCGCGATGCGCAACTTCTCCGTTGCCTCGCGCGCCGCAATATCGGCCTGCTCGACCGCCCGGGCGCGCTCGATCTCGCGGCGCTGGGTTTCCTCCTCCTTGGCGATGCGCGCTTCCGTCACCGCCTTTTCCTGCGCGATGCGGGCCTTCTCGGTTTCCTCGCGGGCGGCGATGTCCGCCTGCTCGATCGCGCGGGTGCGCTCGATCTCGCGGCGCTGGGTCTCCTCCTCCTTGGCGATGCGCGCTTCCGTCACCGCGCGTTCCTGCGCGAGGCGGGCCTTCTCCACCTCCTCGCGCGCGGCGATTTCGGCCTGCTCCACGGTCTTGGTGCGCTCGATCTCGCGCTGGCGCACCTCGCGCTCGGAGGCGATGCGCGCCTCCATGATCGCCTTCTCGTTGGCGATGCGGTACTTCTCGATCTGCTCGCGCGCATTGATCTGAGCCTGCTCGGCCTCGGTCTCGCGCAATGCGCGCTCGCGTGCGACTTCCGCGCGCTGGGCGGCGCGGCGGACCTCGACGTCGCGCTCCTGTTCGAGGCGCGCTGTCTCGCTGTCGCGCTCGATATCGAGCGCCTGGCGCTCGGCCTCGAGGTTGCGGGCGCGGATGCGGATCATCGACTCCTGCTCGATGTCGTTGCGCAGCTTGCGGCGCTCCTCGATCTCCTCGATCAGCTTGGTGAGGCCTTCCGCGTCGAACCGGTTGGAGGGATTGAAATACTGCAGGTCGGTCTGGTCGAGATCGGTGATCGCGACCGATTCGAGAATGAGGCCGTTCTGCGCCAGCGCCTCGGCGGCGGCGGCCTTCACGCGCTGCACATAGTCGCCGCGCTTCTCGTGCATGTCCTGCATCGTCATCTCGGACGCGACCGAACGCAGCGAGGAGACGAACTTGCCGGATAGGAGCGCATGCAGGCGTTCGGGCTCGAGGGTGCGGCGGCCGAGGGTGGCGGCCGCAACCGAAACCGCTTCCTTCGTAGGCGCGACGCGGACGTAGAATTCCGCCTCGATGTCCACCCGCATGCGATCGCGTGTGATCAGCGCGTCCTCGTTCTCGCGGATGATCTCCATCTGCAGGACGTTCATGTTGACGGGCGTGATGTCGTGGATGATCGGCAGCACGAAGGCGCCGCCGTCGATCACCACCCGTTCGCCGAACAGGCCGGTTCGCACGAACGCCACTTCCTTGGACGACCGGCGATAGAGCCAGTTCACGAGATAGACGACGATCGCGATGACGATGATCGCGACAATCAGCCAGAGGATGAGGGCACCGATCAATTGGCCGGACATCGCTGTTTCTCCCTACGCAAGACTTGTCTGTGATGCGGATCGCGCGGTCTCGCCGCGCCCGATCCGTTTGAATTTGCGGGTGTGTTCCGTGAGCGCGATCTCGACCGGCAGGCGCTCCATCGAGGACGCACCGTAGAAGCCGTGGCAATTCGCCGTGTTCTTCAGGACGAACTCGGCGTCCTCGGGCTGCGCGACCGGGCCGCCATGCACGAGGACGAGGACGTCGCGCCGAACCTTCAGCGCGGCCTCCGACCAGGCGTCGACCAGCGCCGGACAATCCTTCAGCGTGACAGCCGTCTCCGCACCGATCGTCCCGCCGGTCGTCAGCCCGAGATGGCAGACGATGATGTCGGCGCCCGCCTTCGCCATGTCGCGCGCGCTTTCCTCGTCGAAGACATAGGGCGTCGTCAGCATGTCCTTGGCGTGCGCCTTCGCGATCATGTCGACCTCGAGGCTGTAGGACATGCCGGTTTCCTCGAGCTGCGCGCGGATGGTGCCGTCGAACAGGCCGACGGTTGGAAAATTCTGCACGCCCGAAAATCCGATGGCCTTGAGCTGGTCGAGGAACACGTCCATCAGGCGGAACGGATCGGTGCCGCAGACGCCTGCGAGCACCGGCGTCGCCTTCACCACCGGCAGCACTTCCGCGGCCATCTCGACGACGATCTGGTTGGCGTCGCCATAGGGCATCAGCCCCGCGAGCGAGCCGCGACCGGCCATGCGGTAGCGGCCGGAATTGTAGATCACGATCAGGTCGATGCCGCCGGCCTCCTCGCATTTCGCGGACAGCCCCGTGCCGGCGCCGCCGCCGACGATCGGCTCGCCGCGCGCGACCATGCCGCGGAATTTTTCCATCAGCGCAGAGCGTTCGAAGCGTGGCATGGCTGTCACCTCGCCGCCCGGCGGCGGCCGTTGCGCGCGCCGTGCAGCGCGCGGAAGGCCTGCACGACCGCGTCCGCGAATTTCGGATCGTTGATGTGGAAGGGGACGCGGATGAGCTGCCGCGTCTGGGTCTGGCGCACGGTACGCTCCAGCGCATGGAAAAGGGCCGCATCCGCCGCCGGGTTGAAGAAGGCCCCGCCCTGCACATCGAGCGCGGAGACGCCGCCTTCCGGCAGGAAGAACCGCACCGGCCCCTCCATGCGGTTCAGCCGCTCGCCGATCCATGCGCCCATGCGCTCGTTCTCGTCCGGCGTCGTGCGCATCAGCGTGACATTGGGATTGTGCTGGTAGAATTGCCGGCTCTCGTAGTGGCCGGGCACCGTGTCGCGCGGACCGAAATTGACCATATCCAGCGCGCCGACCGAGCCGACATAGGGCATGCGCGTGCGGATCACGGCCCCGAAGCGGTCCTCGGTCGCGGGCAGCACGCCGCCCATCATCATGTCGCAGATTTCGGTCGTGGTGATGTCGATGACGCCCGCGAGCAGGCCGGCATCGATCAGCTTTTCCATCGACTGGCCGCCGACGCCGGTCGCATGGAAGACGAGGCAGTCATAATCGTTCTTCAGAAGTGCAGTGATCTGCTGCACGCAGGGCGTCGTGACGCCGAACATCGTGAGCCCGACCGCCGGCAATTCCGCCCGCGCGTTGCGGCGCGGTGCCTCCTTGTTCTGCGCGAGCTGCGCCCTGGCCATGCCGATCATCGCCTGCGCGCCATTTGCGAGCACGCGCCGCGAGATCGAGTTCAGGCCCTGCACGTCGGTGATCGAATACATCATCATGATGTCGGAGGGCCCGACATAGGGCCGCACGTCGCCGGAGGCGACGGTCGAGATCATGATCTTGGGCACGCCGAGCGGCAGCGCGCGCATCGCCTGCGTCGCGATCGAGGTGCCGCCCGAGCCGCCCGCCGAGATGATGCCCGCGACGCCGCGCTGGCGGCGGATCCACGTCTCGAAGGCGTCCGCCATGCCCGCGACCGAGCGTCCGCGGTCGCCGGTGAACACGCCGCTCGCGCCGTGACGATGGTTGAGCGCGATCTCGGTCGGCGGCACGTCGGCGGCGGAGGGCCGCCCGCTGGTCGAAAGGTCCACGAGCCGGGTGCGGACGCCATTCTCCTTCAGCAGGTCGCGAATGAAGCGAATTTCGTCGCCCTTGGTATCGAGCGTGCCGCAGACCACGACGTAGGGCTCGCTGCTGATCGCGGCCTCGCGCAGCGGCAAGCGTCCGCCGCTCTCGACCGCGCGCAGGCTGGCGCCGGAGGCCGTCCGCGCGCGCGCCTCGATCTGCTCGACGGGCACCGGCTGCGACCAGCGCGTGGGGATCGTCGGATTCGAGACGAAGATGCGGACCGGGCCGCTGCCGGCGCGCGACGTCACGGCGGCCGTGCCGGCCGTTTCCGGCGCCGGCACGTCGCCATGCCCGTGGCGGCCGACGCCAAGGAGGCGTTGCTGCAATTCCCGGTCGGCCGCGATCTGCGCCGAGGGAATGACGCGATTGATGCGGCCGTTGACCATGATCGCGACATTCTCGGCGACTTCCGTCGCAACGCCGATATTCTGCTCGATCACCAGCACCGAAATCTCGCCCTGCTCCGCGAGCCGGATCAGCATGTCCTCGACATGCGAGACGATGACAGGAGCAAGTCCTTCCGTCGGCTCGTCCATCACCAGCAGGCGCGGGTTGAGCAGCAGCGCGCGCGAGATCGCGAGCATCTGCTGCTCGCCGCCCGAGAGCTGGTTGGCGCGGTTGGACTTGCGCTCGGCGAGCCTCGGAAAGCTGTCGTAGATGCGCTCGATCGACCAGGTGCCGCGCTTCGAGGCCACGAGCCGCAAATGCTCGTCCACTGTCAGCGACCGCCACAGGCGGCGTCCCTGCGGGACATAGCCGATGCCGACCCGCGCGATGTCGGCGGGCGAGCGGCCGACCAGCTCCTCGCCCGCGACGCGGATGGAGCCGCTGGTGACGCGCACGAGGCCCATGATCGCCTTGCACAGCGTGGTCTTGCCCATGCCGTTGCGGCCGACCACCGACAGCACGCCGCTCTGCAGCGTCAGATCGACGCCCTGCAAGGCATGCGAGTGCCCGTAATGCACGTTGAGGCCCGACACCTGCAGCATCGGGACGGAGGCGAGGCGCGGCGCGTGCCGTTCAGCCATGACCGCCCCCATGCGCGCCGCCGAGATAAAGCTCCTGTACTTCCGGATCGGACTCGATCTCTTCCGGCCGTCCTTCCTTGAAGATGCGTCCGTTATGCATCATCGTCACGCTCTCGACGACGCGCAGCGCGACGTCCATGTCGTGCTCGATGATGATGTAGCCGATATGTTTCGGCAGCGAGGTGAGGATCTCGACAAGCTCGCGCCGCTCGGTCGGCGAAAGCCCCGCCGCCGGCTCGTCGAACAGGATGAAGCGCGGCGCGCCGGCGAGTGCGAGCGCGACCTCGAGCTGGCGCTGCTGGCCGTAACTCAGCTCGGAAACCAGCCTGTCCTTGACGTCCGTGAGATGCACGGCATCGACGAGATCGAGGGCCGACTGCATCAGCCCGTCGTCGCGCCGCGGCCGGATGAGGGAGAAGCGCCCGCGCGAGACGCCGCGGCAGGCGAGATAGACATTGTCGATGACGGCCAGGCCGGTGAACAGGGCCGAAATCTGGTAGGTGCGGCGCAGTCCGCGGCGGATGCGCTCGTGCGGCGGGAAGCTCGTCACGTCCTCGCCGAAGAAGCGGATGATCCCGGATGTCGGCGGAAAGTCGCCGGTGATGCAGTTGAACAGCGTCGTCTTGCCGGCGCCGTTGGAGCCGAGCACGGCACGCCGCTCGCCGGGGCGGACGCTCAATGTGATATCGACCAGCGCCGCCAGCGCCCCGAACATGCGCGTGACGCCGCGCAGGTCGAGCGCGTTGGCAGTGCCTGCGGCGGAAAGGCGCTCGGCGACGGTCGTCGGCATCACGCAGACCCTCCGCCCGGCCGCAGGCTGTTGCTGTTGAGCACGCGGTCCTTGAAGCGGCTCCACAGGCCGAGAACGCCATCGGGAGAGAACAATACGATCACGAGAAAGCCGAGCCCGATGAGCAGCTGGAAGCGCTTGCCGTCGAGTCCGAGCCCCTCGAGCACGTCGACCGCGAAGGTGCGCAGCACGACGTAGATGAAGGCGCCGATGAACGGTCCGATCGGCCGCCCGATCCCGCCGACCACCGCGATTACCAGGATATCGACCACCGGTCCGACGCCGGCGGTGCCGGGCGAAATCTGGATCTGCTGCCACACCAGCAGCACGCCGGCGATGGCGGCGATCAGCGAGGCGAAGGCGTAGGCGGCGATGCGGTGCGCGGTGACGTTGAAGCCGAGCGCTTCCATCCGCCGCGCGTTGTCGCGCGTTCCCTGCAAGGCGAGACCGAACGGCGAGCGCGAGACATAGACGACCGCGAGAAAGGATGCGGCGGCCCAGAACAGACACAGATAGTAGAACGGAATCGGATCGCGCCAGTTCACGCCGAACACAACCGGCGCGTTGACCGCGTTGAAGCCGGAAAAGCCGTTGAAGATGGTGTAGTTCTGCAACGTGAAATAGTAGAAGCCCGACGCGATCGCGAGCGTGATCATGATCGTGTAGATGCCCTCGGTCCGCACCGAGAGCGCGCCGCTGATCGTGCCGAAAATCACCGCGATCACGATCGCGATCGGCACCGCGACCCACCACGCCCATTTCAGGCTGATCGCGTCGACCGCGCTCGTTCCGAAAATCGCCACCATGTAGCCCGCGCAGGCGGCGACGGTGAGCTGGACCAGGCTGACCATGCCGCCATAGCCGGCGAGGAACATGAGGCTCAGCGCGACCATGCCGAGAATCATCGCCCAGCCGAACAGCTGCGTCAGCACGAAGTTGCTGGCGAAAGCGGGCAGGAAGAGCAGGAAAACGGCGAGCAGCCAGGCCGCCGGATGCACCCTGCCCAGGACCGAGAGCGGCTGCGTCGCCACCGGGCGAGGCTCGATCGTGTCGCGCGCGTCGATCACCGCCATCGCTCAGTTCCCCCTCAGCAGGCCCTGCGGCCGCAGGGCAAGGACAAGGACCATGATCACGAAGGTGAGCACGATGGCATAGGTCGGGATATAGACCGAGCCGAATTGCTCGGCGAGACCGATGATGACGGCGCCGATGGCGGCGCCGGGGATCGAGCCCATGCCGCCGACGATCACGACGACCAGCGAGGCGAGCAGGATCTTGATGTCCTCGCCGGGCTGGATCGACTGGAAGGTGCCGCCGACCACGCCGGCAAACCCCGCCATGCCGGCGCCGAATGCGAAGACGAGGATGAAGATGAGCTGCACGCGCACGCCGGTCGCCGACAGCATGTCGCGGTCGTCGACGCCGGCGCGGATCAGCATCCCGATCCGCGTGCGGTTGAGCGCAAGCCACATCAGGATGCCGACGATAATGGCGAGCGCGAGGATCGCGAGCCGCACCATCGGATAGGTGAGATAGACCGGTTCGCCATTGCTGCGCAGAGCCGTCACGAAGGGCAGCTCGACCGGCCCCGTCAGCCATTCCGGCGCCTCGATCTGATAGAAGTCGCCGCCCCAGGCCCAGAGCGCGATGTCCGCAAGCACGATCGAGATGCCGATCGTCACCAGCGTCTGGCGCAGTTCCTGTCCCTCCATCCAGCGGAAGATCAGCACCTGCAGCAGGATGCCGAACACCGCGACGATCAGGAATACGACGATGAGCGCGAGCAGCCACGAGCCCGTGAGATAGACGATGCCGTAGCCGATATAGCCGCCGAACAGATAGAGCGAGCCGTGCGCCAGATTCACGTTGCGCATCAGGCCGAAGATCAGCGTGAACCCGCTCGCGACGAGGAAATACAGCCCGCCGAGCGTGATGCCGTTGAACAGGGCGTTGAGAAACAGCCGCTTGCGGCCGATGACGGCTTCGAGTTCGGGCGGCCAGACCGCGAAGATCAGCCACAGGCCGACGATCAGGGCAACCAGGATCACCAGCGACCAGACCGAATGGCGCGCGAGGAATCCGCTCATCGACGCACCCCGCCATCCGGCACAGGTCCGGCCGGCACATGCAACTTCGCCGCGGCAAACAATGGCCGGAACCGGGCCACCGCAATCCTCCCTGCTGTCGCCGCCCGGTCGATGCCGGAACGGTCATTTTCTTCTCACCGGACGCAGATTAGTCCCCTGCCGCAGGGGCGTCATTACGCCCAGTATCTTTATCCGCCCGCCCGCTGCCCGTTAACCGTGCAGGATCTTGGTGGCGCGCCGATAGTCGGTCGGGGCCATGCCGACATTGGCCATGAAGAAGCGCGTGAAGACGCTTTGCGACGAGAAGCCGAGATCGAATCCGATATCGGTCACGGAGCGGTCGCTGCCGGTGAGCAGCTCAACCGCCTTCTCCATGCGCAATGTATTCAGATAGATGTTCGGGGTGACACCGATCTGCTGGCGGAACAGCTTGTAGAAATGCGGACGTGAGAGCCCGGCATCGCGCGCGACCGCATCGAGGGTGATGTCGCCGCCGATCTGCTCGGACAGGAGCCGCAGCGACTTGCGGACACGAAAGTCGATATGCTGCAACCCGGGCGCGCGCGGGCGCACCGGACCGATCGACTGCCAGGACTGGTCGAAGCACAGATCGGTCAGGTGGTAGAGCGTCGCGTCGAAGCTCGAAGCCGCCGGTCCGTCGAGGACGATGCCCTCCGCGTGGCGCACCGCGGCTCGGATTTCCGGCGTGACCGTGATGGGCACCCGGCCGAAATACAGGGCCTTGTGCAGGCCACGGCCCATCTGCGCGAACCAGTCCTGATTGATGTAGAGGATCAGCATCACGCTGGCGCGGAGCGCGTTGTCCTCGGGGATGAAGCAATGCTGCTCCCAGGGGCTCACCGCGACCGCGAAACCCGGCGCAATCGGGTAGCGGCCGTTCGGCATCGCAAGCCAGCCCGGTGCCCCGCCCACATAGAAGATCAGATGCCCTTCGCGATGGGCATGCATGATCATCGGGCGGTCCATTTCGTAGATTGTGGCGCGGCCAAAGCGGCCGTGCCAGACGGAAATTGCGCGGTTCAATCCGCCCTCCCTAGGGCCTTGTTTTGCAACATCATTCGCGGAGGAAACGGGATTGGCAAGTGCGGCTGGCGCCGCACCGGGCGTCAGCAGCGGCGTTTCCTTCACCATCGGCGCGGGCGCGGCCGATGCCGGGAAGCGGATGGCCGTTGCGCCGGTTCGGAATGCAGCCGGGCGGCAGATCGCTCCGCCGCCCGGCAACATGCTGACAGGTCAATGCCTTAGTAGCTCTTCTTGCATTCCGGGCTGGTGCGGCTCGGCAGGCCGATGCGCTGGAACGTGGCATCGTCGAAGCCGAGATTCTGGCTGACGTTCGGGACGAGCTTAACCATCTTGGAAACAAGATCGCCGTTGGGCGCTTCCACGATCTCGTAGACGAAATTCGTGCCGATCGCCTGGCGGTTCTTGTCCAGCTTGATCTTGCCGTTCGGCGCATCCAGTTCGAGCGCCGCGAGCGTTTCACGCAGCTTCTTGTGGCCGTCCGACAGGTCGCCGTTGATCTTGGTCATGGCCTGATTGAGCGCATTGAAGGCGTTGTAATAGGCCGTGCCGGTCAGCGACGGGATCGGGAAGCGCTTGTCCGCCGGGAAGGCATCCTGGTACGCCTTGACCCAGGCCTGCCACTTCGGATCGTCCCAAGTGTCGGCCTGGGGGCCGGCCGAAGGCACGCCGATGGCGAGACGCTTGGCGGCGCCCTTCGAGGACAGCACGGTCTGGTCGACCATGATCGAGCCGCCGACGAGCTTCGCCTTGCCGCCGGCCTGCGCATACTGATTGAAGAAGTTCACCGCGTCGCCGCCGCCGAGGCCGAGATAGATGGCATCGACGTCATCCGGCAGCTTGGCGATGATCGAGGCGAAGTCCTTGGTGCCGAGCGGAACCCAGAGGCGCTCGGTGATCTGCCCGCCGAGACGGCAATACTCGGTCGCCAGCCCCATGATCTGGGTGTAGGGGAACGAATAATCCTCCGCGAGCGTGACGATCTTCTTGTAGCCCTTGTCCTTGTAGAGATACTCGCCGAGGCCCGCCAGCCATTGCGCGCCGTTCATGTTGAAGCGGAAGAAGTTTTCCGACGGCGTCACGAAGGTCGTCTCCAGCGCGCCGGACGATCCGTTGAGGAAGGTCACGCCCGGCTGCGTCTTCGAATAGTCGCGCAACGCGATGCCTTCCGATCCCGACACCGGACCGATCACGATCGGCACCTTGTCCTGCTCGACCAGCTTGCGCACGCCGCGCAGCGCGGAATCCGGGCTCGCATTGGTCGGCACGATGATGAGCTCGACTTCCTTGCCCGCAATCTTGCCGCCGGCCTGCTTGACGGCGACCTGCAATCCGCGGACGGCGTCTTCGCCGAGCGTGGTCAGCGCGCCTTCCAGCGTCGCCAGCACGCCGATCTTCAGCTTGTTGTCCTGCGCCTGCGCGCCGGTCGCCGTCAGCGCGGCCAGCGCTGCGGTTGCGAGAAGATGCCTGAACATTCTCGATTCCTCCCTATGGCAAATTCTGTTCGCGGCCCGTTTTGGGTCTCGCGCATGGCGCCGCGTCCAGAACGCGGCTTGGGACAAGGCTACATCGGCTTGCGTCACCGCGGCCGGCATGCTCGCCCATTCCTATGATGGATAGTCTGATTTTTTGGCGGTCCGGTGCCGCGCTGCTGCGGCATTCTCGCTCATGGACTTGCGCGAAGGCAAGGTTTGTTGCGGCGCACACTGCACCGCACGGCCCTCGCCCGGGCCAGTCAGAAGACCGGCGCAATCGGCGCGTCGACGAAAACTTTGTATTGTTGCGACTTCGGCCGTTCCCGGTCCGCCTCGTTGACATAGCGAATGGAGCTTTTGCCGAGCAGCGCCCGCGGCAGAATCATGACGCGGATGAAGCGGCTCGGCCGATCCGCCGCCGCCTGGGCGAAAACCGGGTGCGGCCCCGCCTCGAACCAAGCCCCGCCCGGCCCGTAGGACGTGGAATGTCCGTCGGTGTCGATCCGGATGCCGCCTTCTATCAGGCAACGGATGCCGGGACCCTGGTGGGTATGCAGATAGGCGCAGCCGCCGGGCGGAAACGCGACGCTGTCGCCGCGCAGAAGCCGGTCCCCTTCCGGCAAGGTGTCGAGCGCGACTCCCAGTTTCTCGCGGCTCGCAATGCCGCCGCCCTGCATCGGCACGCCGGCGCCGTTGCCGAAATCCCAGCGCCAGCATGTGACGCCCGCATCGCCGGCCTCGATGCGCGGGGTGTTCTCGCCATGCCACGCCTCGCCGTCGGCAAGGCGTTGTCCGTCGATGGCGGCAGCGCCGTGGACCACGAAGATCATGCGCGCACGCGGCGGCAGATCCGCAGACACGGCGCCGGCGCGCATCGTGTCCTCGAAGAGTGAAAGCGTCGCAGTCATGGTCATCCCGCAGCCGTTCCGGTCAGCCGGGAATTTCATAGCAAGTTCAGTCGCCGCACAATGCCGCGCACGCTCAACAGGCTGCGCGCCATCCCGCCTGGCTTCATTTTGTCGCGCCTGTTCTCGCCGTCGGAGATCGCCGTCAGGCTGCATTGCGACTTTCCGAGCCGGACGTTCCGGACAAGAGGCATCGCACCGATATGGCGAAGGAATTTCTTTAGAAGGAATCACGCTAGGTTGCCGCGATTCGGGGCCACCCGAACCAATGAGAATGCGCAGGGAGCTTGACGTGGCGGCCAAACTGAAGCTGGGACTTGCGGCACTCGTCGGTGCGGGGCTTGTGCTCTCGGATATCCGGTTTGCCGCGGACGCGCATGGCGTACACCGGCCCCGCATCGGGGCGAGTCACAAGACGCCGTCCGGCGCGCCCGAGACCTGGGGCACCTATTGCATCACCGAGCTCGCGCCGCTGTTCCGCGAGGCGATCGCGCTCGCGGCCGCGAACAATCCCGCCGCAACAAGCGACGTCCCGATGGCGCTCGCGCAGAGCACCGCGCCGGGACGCGCGGCGTCGGCATCCGCCGCGCCCGCGCCGGCCGCGGGCCAGCCCGCCGGAACGGTAAATATCAAGCCCTCGATCCCGACGCCGAACCCCGATCCCGCGCCGATGCCGGCCAACATTCCGCTGCTGAAGCCGCTGCCTCCCTCGCTCTCGGACAGCCCGCAGCAGACGACCGACAAGATCACCGTCTTCGTCGCGCGCAAGATCGTCACGATGGATCCGGGCTGGCCGACGGCGACCGCGGTCGCGGTCAAGGACGGACGCATCCTGTCGGTCGGCACGCTGGACGACCTGAAGCCGTGGCTCAGGCGCTTCCCACATGAAATCGACCGCCGCTTCGCCGACAAGGTGATCTATCCGGGCTTCGTCGAGGCGCACGGCCATCCGGTGATGGGATCGGTCGCGATCAGCCTGCCGCCGCTCTCCTATTTCCCGTTGCGCAACCCTTACGGCCCCGACTTTCCGGGCGTGAAGACGCGCGCGGCCGCGATGGCGATGCTTTCGAAATATGTCAGGGAGGCCAGGCCCGGCACGACGGTTTTGACCTGGGGATACGACGTCGTCGCGATGGGCGGCAATCTCCTCACCCGCGCCGGTCTCGACGCGATCTCGAAGACGACCCCGATCGTGGTCTGGGACGCCTCAGAGCATTACGTGTTCGCCAATTCTGCAGCGATCGAGAAATACGGCGTCACCAACGAACTGGTGGCCAAGACCATCGGCGCCGGCCGCAATCCCGACGGCTCCTCGAACGGGCAGTTTCTCGGCACGGAAGCCGCCAAGATCATCATCCTCAAGCCGCTCTCCGAAGTGCTGACTCCGGAGGAAGGCAGGAAGCGCCTGCGCTATCTCGGCGCGCTGATGCAGCAGGCCGGCATCACGGCGACCGGCGACCTGTTCTATGGCGGCGTCAATCTCGACCTCGAGAACATGCTCACCCGCGACTATTTCGGCCGACCGGACTCGATCGCCCGCATCGTGCATGTCGCCGACGGCGCCACCTTCCAGCAATTGTACGGCAACCGTGCGGTCGAGGAGGTCACCAGGCTGCGCTACACCAGCAGCGAGCGGCAGATTTTCAACGGCGTGAAATTCTACGCCGACGATGCCTTCGTCTCGTTCGGCATGGAGCTGCAATATCCCGGCTATATCGACAACGATCGCTTCAAGGGCCTGTTCATGTACACCTCGAAGGAGGCGTTCCTGGACGCGATGCGGCCCTGGTGGAATGCCGGCTTCCAGATTCACGTGCATTCCAACGGCTCGGGCGGCAACCAGATAACGCTCGACGCGCTCGCAGCCCTGCAGGCGGAGACGCCGCGCTTCGACCATCGCTTCTCGTTCGAGCATTTCGGCATTTCGAGCACCGCGCAGGTCCGCCAGGTCAAGGCGCTCGGCGCCGTCATTTCGACCAATCCCTATTATGTCTCCGAGCGCGCCGACCTGAACGCGGACTATATCGGCACCGACCGCGCCTCGCTCGCCGCGCGCATGAACACGATCGTCAAGGAGGACGTGGTGCTCTCGCTGCATTCGGATACGCCGGTCGGCGTGCCGAGCCCGCTCTTCGAGGTGTGGACCGCGGTGAACCGGATCGGCGAATTGTCCGGCAAGACCCATGCGCCGGCGGAGCGCGTGCGCGACGTGGAGCGCGCGATGAGGATGGTCACCATCGACGCCGCCTACACGCTCGGCGTGAACGACCGCATCGGCAGCATCGAAGCGGGGAAATACGCGGATTTCGTCGTGCTCGACAAGGACCCGCAGGAGGTCAGCCGCAAGACCATCAAGGATATCAAGGTCGTTGCCACGATCACCGGCGGCCGCCCGATGCTCACCGCGCAGACCCGCAGACCGGACTGGTAGGACAGGCGCTGCGGCGGATCGGGCGCCACGGCGCGGCATCATGTGCTCGCCTCAAATATAGGCGCGCCACGCCGCGTTTGAGCCGCAATCCCGCCCTTCGATAGGATGGGTGAGGGGGCCCTCTCCGTGACCATGCGCGCGCTCGCAATTGCGCTGATTGTAGTGCCGTTCGCCGCGCAGTCGGACGAGGCTGCCTGCGCTTTTCCGGAATCGGCCGCCTTTCTGAGCGTTGGCGCCGTGATCGACGGCCGCAGCGCCGTTCTGGCGGACGGCCGCGAAATCCGTCTCGCCGGGATCGAGGTGCCGTTCGCCGCCCGCCCCGGAGAGGCGAGTTCGGCGCCCGCCCTGGCCTCGAAAAATGCACTCGAGGCCCTGCTCGCGGGACGGCGCGTCGCGATGCGTCCCGCCGAGCCGGCGACCGACCGCTATGGCCGCGCGGTATCCTATGTCTTTCGTGAGGGCGAGACGGTTCCGCTCCAGATCGCGCTGCTGGCGGCCGGACTGGCCCAGGCGTCCGGCGACATGGACCCCTGCCGCGCCGCCCTGC
>JACAEG010000121.1 GCA_013388965.1 Pseudorhodoplanes sp.
GGGTGGCTCGCCGCGACAGCGGCGAGACGGGCGAGCGTCGCGCTGGCCGGCAGATGGGCCCGCCGCCGCCATCGGCGGCCGCCCTCCCCGCTTCGCGGGGAGGGATTGAGACCTATTGCAGGCTCAGCGCCACGAACCGCAACTCGCCTTCCGCGTTCGACACCAGCAGCAAGGCCGACTTGCGGCCTTCCTTCTTGAGTTTGTCGATCTTGGCCTGCAGGTCGTTGGCATTGGCGACCGCCTCCTGCGCGACCTCGACGATCACGTCGCCGGCCGAGAGCCGCTTGCCGGCCGCGTCCGAGCCCTGGTCGACCCTGGTGATCACCACGCCCTTGACCGAGTCCTTGATCTTGTAGCGCTTGCGCAACTCCTCGCTGATATTCGCGAGGTCGAGGCCGAGCGTCTTCTTGACCACGCTGGGCTCTTTGGGCGTGTCGGTCGTGCGCGCGGACGCCGGCTGCGGCTTCTCGCCGTCCTCGAGCCGGCCGAGTTTCACGATCTTCTTTTCTTCCTTGCCCTTGCGCAGGACGACGACCTCGACATCCTTGCCGACGGCGGTGTCGGCGACGATGCGCGGCAGATCGCGCATCTCCTTGATGTCCTTGCCGTCGAACCTGATGACGACGTCGCCCGGCTCGATCCCGGCCGGCTTGGCCGGGCCGCGGTCGTCGATGCCGGCGATCAGCGCGCCGCGCGTCTCCTTCAGGCCGAGGCTTTCGGCGATGTCGTCGGTGACCTGCTGGATGCGCACGCCGAGCCAGCCGCGGCGGGTCTCGCCGAACTGGCGCAGCTGGTCGACCACCGCCACCACCGTCTTGGCGGGCACGGCAAAGCCGATGCCGATCGAGCCGCCGGAGGGCGAGATGATTGCGGTGTTCACGCCGACCACCTCGCCGTCGAGGTTGAACAGCGGGCCGCCGGAATTGCCGCGGTTAATCGAGGCATCAGTCTGGATGTAATTGTCGTAGGGACCGGAATTGATGTCGCGGTTGCGCGCCGACACGATGCCGGCCGTCACCGAGCCGCCGAGGCTGAAGGGGTTGCCGATCGCGACCACCCATTCGCCCAGCCGCAGCTTGTCGGAATCGGCGAACTTCACCGCCTTCAGCGGCTTGGTCGGCTTCACGCGCAGCACCGCGAGATCGGTTTTCTGGTCGCGCCCGACAATCTCCGCCTTCAGGCGCGAGCCGTCGTTGAACACGACATTGACCTCGTCGGCTTCGGCGATGACGTGGTTGTTGGTGACGACGATGCCCGACTCGTCGATGACGAAGCCCGAGCCAAGCGAATTGACGCGGCGCGGCCCGTTGCCGCGCGGATTGTCGCCCTGCCCGCGGCGGTTCTTGAAGAATTCCTCGAAGAATTCCTCGAACTGCGATCCGGGCGGCACCTGCGGCGTCGGGCTCGAGGAACGCGCCTCGACATTCTGCGAGGTCGAGATGTTGACCACCGCATCGATCACCGCCTCGGCGACATCGGCGATCTTTTCAGGTCCGCGCGCCGCCGCTGGGCTTGCCAGGGCAAAGGCCGCGACACCGATGGCGAATAGACCGGGGCGAATACCTGCAATCAGGCCGGACATGGAAGCGATCTCTCCTGGAGCGGGAATTTCGGGCACACTGCCCCCGCCAAGGGGGCGGCGCAAGGGCGCATTATAGCGGAAGCAAGCGCACCGATTGAGGCCGAAAAGCGGCCCGCGGAAGGGCCGACTCCGCGGCTGCTAGCCGCGGATGGCCCAGATCGCAATCACGCCGATGAAAGCCGAGACGACCCCGATGATTCGCAACACGGAATCGGGGGTCTGCACGACCCCCTCCATCGCCGACTTGGTGAGGCCGGGAAAGGCGGCAAACAGCAGCCCCTCGATCACAAAGACGAGACCGAGCGCGACCAGAAAGTCCGTCATGCAGCCGGGCGCCCCCGCCCCTTTCGATCAGTTTGCCGGCGCCGCGCCCTGCGCGCGCGGCTTGCCGGACGGATCGACGAAGTAGCGGAAGAAGTCCGAATCCGGCTTCAGCAGCATGCGCGTGTCGTTGTGACGAAGGCTCGACTCATAGGCCTGCATCGAGCGGTAGAAGGCGAAGAAATCCGGATCCTTGCCAAAGGCCTCGGCGAAGATCTTGTTGCGGGTGGCATCGCCCTCGCCGCGGATCTGCTCGGCCTTGGCTTGCGCGTCGGCGACCAGCACGGTGACGTCGCGATCGGCCCGCGAGCGGATTTCCTGCGCGCGCTGGGCGCCCTGGGCGCGGAACTCGGCCGCCTCCCGCTGACGCTCGGTCTGCATGCGCTGATAGACCGCCTGACTGTTCTGCTCCGGCAGGTCGGCGCGCCGGATGCGCACATCCACCACGTTGATGCCGAGCGCCCGCGCCTCGCGATCGAGCTGATCGCGAATGCGGGTCATCAGGTTGTCGCGGTCGTCCTTGACCACGTTGATGAAGGTCACCTCGCCCAGCACGCGGCGCAGCGCGCCGTTGAGAAGCGTCGAGAGCCGGTTGTTGGCCGCCTCCTGCGTCCCGACCGTCTGGTAGAAGCGGAGCGGATCGATGATCCTGTACCGGGCGAACGCATCGACCACGAGCCGCTTCTGGTCGGAGGCGATCACTTCCTGCGCCGGCGCCTCGAGGTCGAGGATGCGCTTGTCGATATAGACGACGTTCTCGATGAAGGGCCACTTCACGTGCAGGCCGGCATCCGTGTAGACCTCCACCGGCTCGCCGAAGCGCAACACCAGCGCCTGCCGCGTCTGCGGCAGGGTGAACAGCGCGCTGTAGGCCAGGATCACGGCCGCGATGATCAGGACGGCGGCGACGCCGCCAACAAATCCGAGCCTCATTGGTTTGCTCCCTGACGCGCCTGCGGCTGGGCTGCGGGGGCCTGCGTCCGCGGCCGGGTCAACTCGTTGAGTGGCAGCACGGGCACGACGCCCTGGCCTGCCCCCGGTCCACCGCTCCCGGTATCGAGAATGATCTTGTCGGTGCCGCCGAAAAGCCGCTCCATCGTCTCGAGATAGAGCCGCTGACGGGTCACTGCCGGCGCCTTCTTGTATTCGTCGTAGATTTGCAGGAAGCGCGCAGTCTGACCCTGGGCTTCGGCCACGGTCTGCTCGCGATAGGCCTCCGCGCTCTGCAAGATCTGCGCGACCCGGCCGCGCGCCTCGGGCACCACGCGGTTGGCATAGGTGCGCGCCTCGTTCTGCGCGCGCTCGAGGTCGGCGCGCGCGGCCTGCACGTCGCGGAAGGCGTCGATCACCTGCGCGGGCGGATCGACCTTCTGCAGCTGCACCTGGGTGATCTGGATGCCGGCGCCGTAGCTGTCGAGAATCCGCTGCATCAGTTCCTGCACGGCCGTCTCGATATTCTGGCGCGCCCCGGTGAGAATCGGCTGGATGTCGGAGCGGCCGACGACTTCGCGCATCGCGCTTTCCGCGACCGCCTTCACGGTGCCTTCCGGGTTCTGGATGTTGAAGAGATAGTTCTCGACCCCCTTGGCTTCCGGCTTGACCACCCAGAAGACCGAGAAATCGACATCGACGATGTTCTCGTCGCCGGTCAGCATCAGGCTTTCCTCCGGCAGGTCGCGGATGGTCGGGCCGCTGCGGCCTTCCACCACGCGCATGCCGACATCGATCTTGTTGACGCGCAGCGCCTTGGGCGTCAGCGCGGTCTCGATCGGATAGGGCAGATGGTAGTTCAGGCCCGGCTTGACCTCGCGCACCGGCTTGCCGAAGCGCAGCACGACGCCGAGCTCGTCCGGCTCGACCCGGAAGAATCCGGAAAAGCCCCACAGCAGGATGCCGACCAGCGCCAGCAGCGCAAAGCCGCGGCCGCCGAATTGCCCGCCGGGCAGGACGGTCTTGAGCTTATCCTGGCTGCGGCGCAGCAGGTCTTCGAGGTCCGGCGGCGTCGGGCCTGACGATTGCGGTCCCGAGCCCCAGGGGCCTTTCGGCCCCGAACCCCAGGGCCCTCCGCCCTGATTGCTCCACGGCATCAGCGTCTCCTTGTCCGCCGGCTCAAATAGGCACGGCGGCGGTCAAATCCTTGGTCGGGCGCGGTTATAGGGGAGGCTTTGCGCCGTTACAACGCGCGTTCATGCCGCGCCAGCCCGTTCGTAGGTTACATATGTAATGCCATAATCGTCGTCTGCACCCTTGGGCGGCGAATGCCGCTCGACCTCGCACCAGACCTGCGGATCGATTTTGGGGAAATAGGCATTGCCCTCGGGTTCTGCATGCACCCAGGTCAGGGCCATGCGGCGAGCCAACGGCATGGTCCGTTCGAACAATTCGGTGCCGCCGATCACCGCGATGGCGTCGGCGCCGCGCCGCAGGGCATCGCCGCGCGCCGCCTCCAGCGCGCGAACGAGATCATGTGCCACAATGACGCCCGCGCGCGCGAAGGCGCGATCGCGCGTCACCACGATATTGCTACGGCCCTTGAGCGGCTTGCCGATCGACTCGAAGGTCTTGCGGCCCATGACCAGGGGCTTGCCCATCGTCACCGCGCGAAAATACTGCATGTCGGATTTCAGCCGCCAAGGCAGACCGTTGTCGCGGCCGATCACGCCGTTCTCGGCGACCGCTGCGACGAGGATGATAGGGACGGTATTCTCCTTCGCCGCGGCACTCACACCGCGACCTCGGCCTTGATGTGCGGATGTGGATTGTAATTCTCGAGCATGAAATCGGAATATTTGAAGCCGAACAGGTCGGTCACGTCCGGATTGAGCTTCATGGTCGGCAGCGGGCGCGGATCGCGCATCAATTGCAGGTTCGCCTGCTCGATGTGATTTGAATACAGATGCGCGTCGCCGAAGGTGTGCACGAAGTCGCCGGGCTTCAGTCCCGTCACCTGCGCCACTATCATGGTCAGCAGCGCATAGGACGCGATGTTAAACGGCACACCGAGGAATATGTCGGCCGAACGCTGGTACATCTGGCAGGACAGCCTGCCCTGCGCCACGTAGAACTGGAACAGCAGGTGGCATGGCGGCAATGCCATCCTGTCGACATCGGCGGGGTTCCAGGCCGTGACGATCAGCCTGCGCGAATCCGGATTGCGCCTGATGGCCTCGACCACATTCGCAATCTGGTCGATGCTGCCGCCGTCGCGGGCGGGCCATGAGCGCCATTGCCGGCCATAGACCGGGCCGAGATCGCCGTGCTCGTCCGCCCATTCATCCCAGATGCGGACCCCGTTCTCGTTCAGATATTTGATGTTGGTGTCGCCGGTCAGAAACCAGAGCAATTCGTGCACGATGGATTTCACGTGCAGCTTCTTGGTCGTCAGGAGCGGAAAGCCTTCGGCGAGATCGAACCGCATCTGGTAGCCGAAAACGGAGCGCGTGCCGGTGCCGGTCCGGTCGCGCTTGTCCACGCCGTCCTTCAGCACATGGTCCATCAGGTCGAGATATTGCCGCATGCCGGAACGCTCGATTCGGGAGAGTCAGACTAGACCCCTAGATAGGCGGCGCGAAGCGGTTGCGGAACGCCCGTGCCGAGGCTGTTCACAACGACAAAGGGCGGCCCTGCGGCCGCCCCTTTCACCGAAATTGCGGAAATCAGGTCAATTTGCCGCCCCGGACGCCTTGATGATCGGCGACCATTTGGCGATTTCGCTCTTGACCAGACTGGCCAGAGCGGCCTGCCCGCGCCGGTCCGGCCCGGGAATGTCGCTGCCCAGGTCGAGCAGGCGCTTGCGCACGCCCTCGTCGTTGAGCGCCTTGTCGAGCGCGGCGCTCAGCTTGTCGAGCACCGGCTTGGGCGTGCCCTTGGGCGCGAACAGCGCGTTCCAGGCGGAGGCCTGGAATTCCGGCAGGCCCGCTTCCTTGGTGGTCGGCACGTCGGGCGGCGACGGATTGCGCTCCGCGGTGCCGATCGCATAGGCCTTGATCGTGCCGCCCTTGATCTGCGGGACAGCATTGACGATCTGGTCGCACATGTAATCGACCTGCCCGGCGACGAGCGCGTTCATCGAGGGACCCGTGCCCTGATAGGGAATCGAGGTCGGCTTGACGTTAAGCAGCGAATTCAGCAGCAGGCAGGTGGTGAACGACACCGAGCCCACGCCGGCATGCGCGAGATTCAGCTTGTCGGCATTGGCCTTCACATAGGCGACGAATTCCTTGAGGTCCTTCGCGGGAAAATCCTTCTTGGCGAGGATCAGGATCGGCGTGCCGGCCACGAGGCCGATCGGCTCGAAATCCGCGTCGGGCTTGTAGGCGAGATTGGGATAGAGCGCGACGGAGGCCGCGTGCGTGCCCATATGGCCCATGATGATCGTGTAACCGTCGGGCGCGGCGCGCATCGCGCGCGTGGCGCCGGTCGTGCCGCCGGCGCCGACCACGTTCTCGATCACGATGGTCTGGCCGAGCGTCTTGGACATGTTTTCCGACACGATGCGCGCGATCACGTCGGTCGGTCCCCCGGCCGCGAAGGGCACGATCATGGTGATCGGCCGGGTCGGGTAGTCCTGGGCCGCGGCGAGGCCCGCGGAGGCCGCCAGCACGGCGAAGCCGGCCAACAGGCCCCTGAAACGGGAAGCAATACGCATGGTTGCACTCTCCTGGAGTTTGGCTCGTTCAATAACAACGCCGGTTGTGGCGCGATGATGGTGGGGCGTAGCGCAAATCTCCGCGAGCCCCAAGCGGGGCTCGCAACCGGCGGGGATTCCTCGGCTATTCGACAAACACCTCGTCGCGCCGCTTGCGGATCATGGGCAATACCGAGATCACCAGCAGGGCCAGCGCGAGCGCGAGCAGGCCTGCGGAGATCGGGCGGGTCACGAACACGGTCGGATCGCCGCGGGCGATCAGCATGGCGCGGCGGAGATTTTCCTCCATCAGCGGCCCGAGCACGAAACCGAGCAGCATCGGGGCCGGCTCGAAATTGTGCTTCATCAGCCAGTAGCCCACGATTGCGAAGACCGCCGTCATGATGACATCGACCGGCGAATTGTTCACCGAATAGACCCCGATCACGCAGAAGATCAGGATCATCGGGTAGAGGTGCCGGTAGGGAACGCGCAGCAGGCGCACCCAGATGCCGACGAGCGGCAGGTTGATGACGACCAGCATCATGTTGCCGATCCACATCGAGGCGATCATGCCCCAGAACAGGTCGGGCTGCTTGGTCATGACCTGCGGGCCCGGCACGATGCCGTGAATGGTCATGGCGCCGACCATCAGCGCCATCACCGCATTCGGCGGAATGCCGAGCGTGAGCAGCGGGATGAACGAGGTTTGCGAGGCGGCATTGTTGGCGCTCTCCGGCGCCGCCACGCCCTCGATGACGCCGGTGCCGAATTTCTTGGGATATTTCGAGAGCTTCTTTTCCAGCGTATAGGCGGCGAATGCGGCGATCACGGTGCCGCCGCCGGGAAGGATGCCGAGCGCCGAGCCGAGGATGGTGCCGCGCAGGATCGCCGGCGTGGAATCGACGAGATCCTTCTTCGTCGGCATGAGGCCGGTCACCTTGCTCTGGACGAGCGTGCGGTCCTGCGTGTGTTCGAGATTGCGCAGGATTTCCGCGAAACCGAACACGCCCATCGCGACCACGACGAAGCCGATGCCGTCCGCCAGTTCGGGCAGGTTGAAGGCCATGCGCGAGGCGCCGGTCTCGAGGTCGGAGCCGACCATCGACAGCAGCAGGCCGAGCACGATCATGGCCAGCGCCTTGAGGATCGAGCCGCTGGCCAGCACGACCGCGAAAATCAGGCCGAGGACCATGAGCGAGAAATATTCCGCAGGCCCGAACAGCAAGGCGATGCTGGTGAGCGGCGCCGCCGCGGCCGCGATGACGAGGGTCGCGACGCAGCCCGCGAAAAACGAGCCGATCGCTGCGATCGAGAGCGCGGGGCCGGCACGCCCCTGCTTCGCCATCTGGAATCCGTCGAGCGTGGTGACGACCGACGCCGCCTCGCCCGGAATGTTGACGAGAATGGCGGTAGTCGAGCCGCCGTACATCGCGCCGTAATAGATGCCGGCGAGCATGATCAGCGCGCCGACCGGCGGCAGCCCGAAGGTGATCGGCAGCAGCATCGCGATGGTGGCGATCGGTCCGATCCCCGGCAGCACGCCGATCAGGGTGCCGACCAATGCGCCAAGCAGGCACAGGAGAATGTTGACCGGAACCGGGATCGTGAAGGTGGCGCCGAAGAGACTGAACGTCCACGGCACGAGGTCGATGACGACATCGAGTCCGTAAGCGAGATTTCCGAAGAGCTCGTACATGACGGTCAGAACTGGGGCCAGGGCTGCAGGGGAAGTTTGAGCGCGTAGGGAAACAGGAACGCGCAGAAGGCTGTCAGCACCGCCGCCCAGATCGTGCTCTGCAGCCAGTTCACTTCGCGCGACGCGCCCGCCGCGATCATCAGCGTGACGAAACTGGTCGGGATCAGTCCGAAGTCGCGAATACACCCCGCGAAGAACAGCGTGGCGGCGGTGATCAGGACCGGCCCGCGCCCCACGAAGAAAGCCATCGCGATTCCGCAGCAGGCCGTGACCACCGAGGCCAGCGGATAGGCCAGCCGCGGCCAGGGCGAGAACTTGGAGAACAGATTGACGAAAACGAAGAAGAGCAGGATCAGCGCGACGCTCGCCACGATCCCGCGCTTGCCTTCGTTCTCGACCGCAGAGCCGTCGTAGAGAAGCCCGGCGACCAGCACGCCCGCCCCGAGCAATCCCAGCATGCCCGCAAACAGGCGCGGAGCGGTTCCCGGGCCGAAGGCGATGCCGCGCATGCCGGCCAGGTCGCTGCCGGCCCACCAGGCGAACACGGCGATAGCGACGAGCGCGAGCCCGCCGTAGAAATCCTGCGGATTACGAATGAAGCCGACGCGCGGCGGCGCGGCGTGCGGCTTTGCGGCCTTGGACATGGTCCCCCTGGTTCCGTTTGGAATGCGCTCCCCTCGGGAATGACTAGCATAACCGTCAAGGGTGCCAATAGCCGCGGGCGGGAAATCTAGATGTATCCGGTCAGCCCCAGGATTGCGGCAATGCCGAACAACCAGATCGGGTTGAGGCGGCTGAAATAACAGATCGCGGCCGACGCCAGCGTCACGAGCGCCGCCCCCAATGTGCGGTCCGCCGCGACCGCGAGGATATAGGCGCTTGCCGAGAACAGGCCGACCGAGAGCGGGACCAGCGCATGCTCGATCACCGGTCGCCACGGTGCATTGCGGAAACGGTCCCAGGCGCGCCCGGCATAGAAGGCGAGGATGCAAGTCGGTCCGCACATCGCGAGCGTCGCGACCGCCGCGCCGGCGA